>JAJFID010000419.1 GCA_021775325.1 Rhodospirillales bacterium | reverse complement strand
GCGACATAGAGCCAGATTGTTTTTGACCTTTGATTTGCGCCTTGCTATTTCCGCGGCCATCTTTTTTGCGACCGGTTTTCCGGCCTAACTCAGCTGTTTCTTTGGCATCGCGGATCTGGGCGATGCGTTCGTTTTTGATTTGGCGCATAACCTTAGCAATGGCGTCGGACACGTCTGCCATTTGATCTGTATCCAGATCATCGGGCAACAGGTCATTCAGTTCTTCCACAAAAGATGTCACATAATCAGGGGCAGATACCCTGGCGAAGAGTTTTGTGAATACAGCATCGGTGTTTTGGCGAAGTCTCGCGGGCGTCTTCGAGCGCTGGATACGGGGAATCAACCCTGTTTCCGGATTGTCGAAGATCGATTCCCAGTCGACATCGCCGTCCGGTGTCCGTGGCGACGCGGGTTTACCCGGTTCTGCCATTGCGCCCGTTTCCCTGTTGTTTACCCGCTTCCCAAATAGCGCAAGTTTACTATAGGGACGTCGGGCGGTAGTGAACAGTGCGCGCGTCAGTCTTCAGGGCTAAATATTCCCGTCGGCGTTCCATCAATACTGGCCAGGTTTTTCTTTCGCCAGTAATCATCTACACCGTCCGCGCCCATACTTTCATAGAACGGGACGAGTTCAACCTCACCGCGACTTCGGATAAACTGCATTTCTGGAACCCCGGTTCCACAGGACGTCTGGATCAGGTCGATTGCTACGTCAAATATCTGTCGACTACCCGCAAAGCCCTTGAACTGTGATACCAAGTGCTTCCAGCGAGAGTCACGAGGATGGATTACCTCTGCTGTGCCATAGACACGTAGTATCATTGCGTTGCCGTCAAATGCGCAGAACATGAGTGTCATGCGGGGGGTATCGAGAACGTGTGTGGCTGTTTCATTGCCGCTGCCGGTCAGGTTTAACCAGACGATCCGGTTGTCATCCACGATGCACAACGTATCCATGCCTTTAGGGGATATGTTCACCCGACCATCCCGCGCCGCCGTTGCCACAAAAAACATATTCTGGCGTTCAATAAACGTGCGGAGAGACTGATTTAGTTTGTCGCCAGTCGCCATGATTCTGCTCTCCTAATTTGTTGGCGATTTGATCTGTGTTGCTATGACCGCAACGAGAATTAGTGCGCCGCCGAAGAATGTTGCGTTAGCGGGAACTTCGGTAAAAAACATCCAGCCAAATAGCGGGGCCAAGGGCGTTTCCAAAGCACTCAGTAGGGCGGCCTCACCGGCAGGAATACGCTTCATACCTTCCGCAAGCGTCACGGACGCGATAGCAAACACCAATCCGAACGCGGCCATTGTTACAAACTCGTGCAAGGGTACAGTAAACGGCATGCCAAGCAGCAACCCAAATGGCAAAAGCAGGACAGATGAAAGTGCCATGGGACCGGCGGCTGGCGTGTCAGGATAGCGACGGTAAATAACCATCAGGACCGCCATCACGATTGTCATCCACAAGGCTAACAGGTCGCCCTGTAAACTCACTGCACCAAGTGAACCCTGGACGATGATGGAGACTCCGCCAAATGCTGCCAGGCAACCAAACATGACCTTTTGCGTCATTCGTTCACGAATCCAGATCCACGCAAGCAGGGCGGCCAGCAAAGGCGCGGCAGCATAGATAAGCATGACATTGGCCATGGTCGTTAGCTTGAACGCAGGGATAAACGCTGCACTTCCAGATGCGCCAATGATCGCCACGGCCCAACCACTCCTGCCAATCCGAACGAAATTCTGTCTGAAGGAGCCTCGCCATATGACATAGGCAAACGTAAATCCGGCTGCGAAGGCACCGCGCCAGAATATGATTTCCCATGAACCGGCGTTGACAGCCTTGGTAAACACGCCGGCCGTACTGAACACGACGGCAGAGACTACCACCAGAATGACACCCGCCAAATGTGGGCTCGCAGATGTGCTCAGACGCCTGTTCAAAGCTTTGTCGGCGGCGTTCCCACTCTTGTTCATTCGAACGTGTCTCCTCACAGATTGATCGTGAGGAGGGATAACACAACACTACTGACACCTTAATGTCAGTAGTGTTCTTAGCGTACGAGCTTATGGCTTTCTGGTAATTTTTCGGCCTCCGGAATTGGCACATCGCGACAACGTTCACGTCCTGCCAATGTGGCCTCCGTCGCAGAAATTTTACAATATCGGCCAAAAACCAAGGATCTAGAGTCCCAGCAGATTTACCTAATCGACTTTGATACCCATCTCTTCCATATCGGAATACCGATTACCGATGCGGGGAAAAGCCCGACCACCAGTAGCTGCTCCAAGAACAACCAGAATTTCATCCGGGCCCGGGGCATCATTGACGCTGATTTCCATGGTCAGATAATGCGAGCGAAGACCTGCGTCTTCCTTGTGCATCATGGGAATTTGTACAGAACACCCCGGACCGCCCCGTTTGTTGGTGAAACTGAGGTACGCCGTACCGCCGACCGCATCGCGAAATTTATTACCGAAACGTAAGGTATGAATGAGTGCGGAACATTGCTCAACCTCGCCATTAACACCTACAACGGCCGCTTTTCCGTAAGCTTCCACTCTGTCGGCTGAGCCAACTTCATCCATGAGGACACGTACAATTTCCTCGCCAAGAGGCGGCGCGATTTCCATAATCATCGGCTTTAGATCTTCGACGTACCCTTGGCCAGCCCACGGGTTTTCGATGACAGCGCCAGCGGCGACCATTTGAATAGGTGCTTCGAGTTCGCGCCCGATTTCCATGCGCATTTCCTCTACAACTTTGATTATTTTTCTGATTTTCAGGGACATTATCTAGGTTTCCTAATCTATGGCCGAAAGCCGTTATCTGTTATTCGGTGGATAGCACAATAAATCCAGCCGGAACAGGACTTCCCAGTTGCCAACTGTTGTCTATGGTTACACACGAATGAATTGAAATGTATAGAGCGTGAGCTACCCAAGGGTTGTTGTCAGGTTACTTCAGTTTTCTTTTAAGACTGATTCTTTGCGGTGGAGCTGGTGACGGAAAACTGGTTTATTCCCGTCACCCCTGTTTGTTGTGGGTACAAAGGAGTAATGTCCGCTATGGCGGATGGCAACGATCTCATTGAACAAGATGCTCGAGGCGATGAATGTGTACTCCTGCATGATTCCCTACCGCCTGACCATGGCACCGATCCTGAGTCGGAACGGGGTTCGATTTTGTTTCATGATCCGGTCGGAACGATCACATGCTGGCAAGGGTCAAGTGTTTCGTCAGCTTTTGAAGCGTGTGAACGAGCTCTCACTGATGGCTTGTATGTTGCTGGTGCATTCGCTTACGAACTGGGATATCACCTGGAAAGAAAACTGGAGCCTTTAGCACCAACTTGCGACCAACCTCTTTTCCAGGTGGGTGTCTTTCGTTCCATGACGCATTTGAGTTCGCATGAAGCGGATGCTGAAATCAGGAGCCGTAACGCCCCGTCTGATATCGATTCACACGACGTTGGAATGCCTCAATACACCCTTGATCGCCCACGATATGACGCGATTATGGCGCGCCTGCACGAGTACATTCTGGGGGGGGATATTTATCAGGCGAATTTCACCTTTCCGCTTCATTTCCCGTGGCATGGGGACGTTTGGCAGCTCTACAATCGTGTAGCTCCACATCAGAAAGTCGCGTTTGGGGCTGTGGTTGATCTACCTCGGTTTCAATTAGCGTCACTGTCACCAGAACTGTTCTTCCGCAAACGCGGTCGCACTATTGAGTCACGCCCCATGAAAGGAACCATGCGGCGTGGCCAATCCAGTGAAGAGGATGACGGCCTACGGGAAATGCTTCATGTGGATCCCAAGAACCGGGCGGAAAATCTGATGATCGTTGACCTGATCAGAAATGATCTGGGCCGGATGGCTGAAATCGGCAGTGTCGTTGTCGAGAATCTGTTCCAGGTTGAAACATACGGAACGCTGCACCAAATGGTGTCCACGGTACGGGCAGAGGTGGCGGGCGAGCCCACATTGCAGGAAATTTTCGAACATCTTTTTCCCTGTGGATCCATTACCGGTGCGCCCAAGATACGCGCCATGGAAATCATCGCGGAACTGGAAGCACAACCACGGGGCGTTTACACCGGTGCCATTGGTTATGCGACACCGGACCGCGATATGTGTATGTCGGTGCCGATTCGGACAATGTCGCTGAACAGGGCTAGTACCGACGGTTATACAGCGACCATGGGCATTGGCAGCGGGGTCGTGGCAGATTCAAACGCGGTGGGTGAGTATGAAGAGTGCCTGCTTAAGGCGCGGTTCCTTCACGATGCCCTCGTAACAGAAGATGATCGACCAGGCCTCATTGAAACGATGCGAAGCGTGGATGGCAAAATTCCCCTGCTGAAAGACCACCAATCGAGATTGCGAGCAGGTGTGGCCTATCTGGGTATCGATCTCGATGCGGACGTTGTCTGGCACGCGGTCCTGGATCATGCCTCGTCGCATGAGGGAGAGCGTCGGGTCCGCCTTCAAGTCAACGCGGATGGTTCCTGGCGACTGGCATCCGCATTCATTGTTGACGAGATGGAGAGTTCACCTGTTGTCGTTGTTGGTTCTGAAAAACTGCGGTCTGATGACCCGATGCTCGGTCACAAAACAACACATCGCGCCATCTATAATCGAGCACGTACCATGCTGGATAACGTGGAAAATGGTTTCGATGTACTGCTGTTCAATGAACGGGACGAATTATGCGAAGGGGCGGTAAGCAATGTGTTCTTAATGCTGGATGATCAACTCGTGACGCCAGATCAGTCGTGCGGATTACTGCCGGGAATCATGCGTTCACATGTTATTGCCGAGCAGGGTGCCGTGGAGAAAATTTTGTTCATGGCGGACCTGTGTCGGGCAGAAAAAGTCTATCTCTCGAACGCTGTGCGAGGCCTATTTGAAGTGCGTCTTCAACGCTGACCGTCAATTGCTGAGGCGCGCAAACTCTTCAAACAAAAAATCAACACGATTGAGCGCTTTGATTTCGTTTGCCGGGTCTGGCGTGTTCAGTACTGATTTAATCGCGATTTCTGTCGCCGCATAGAGGCGGAAGGCGGTTTCAGTGGCTGGAGGAGCACGGAACATCTCGTAATTGGCATATCCGCCCAGAAATGAATCATCCAACAGGCCATGCTCATCCATGCCCATGAGTTCCAGCGTTGGCGGTCCGATTAGTGCATTGGTCCAATTGGAAACTCCCGTGATGACGCCACCGACAGATGACAGGGATCGCGCAGTGAAATCCATATGCAGCAATGAAGTTCGCCTGTCAGGCCATGACAAATGTGCAAGCAGGTTTTCCACAGCGGGCATACGGAAGCGTCGCTGGTTAAATCGCGTGATGGCAACGGTTCGGTCAAGAATTGCAGTACAAATCATTTTTTCCAGTGGCCCACCACGTTGTGCGACGGGCTCGAATGCCGGTGGGTTCATGCTGTGCAGGCGGTTTAAGGTTGATCCCATAAAAAATGGATCGGGCGTCACGTGATCGTCTTCCAGCCAGTCCAACACAACAAAATCGAGACCGCTGCCTTCCCGGTATGACTTCCCATGGATGACTGGTGCGGGTAATCCGTGGGCCCGGCAATGTGTACACAACAATGCTTCCTGATCCAGGATCTCGCGGGCATTGAATTGCCGTCGGTGGATCTTGTCAGGTATGTATTCATGAGCGACTTTGACAATCAGTAGCCGACCGTCCTCTGTCGCGCCACCGAACAAGGTAAACACTTCATTGTCTGCTACGAGATTGACTTCGGCTATGGCGCACTGCGGTAGTTCACCAACCAGCTGCTCGACCACCTGCTTACCCAAAATATCCATATGTCATCATTATATGGGTAATGCGATGCTGCAAGATAAAGGTCTGATTCGAACGCTACTTGTCTGGCAACCCAACCGTCATCCATGCATCGACGATTGGTTCGCTGCCGCCATTATCAGTCGTGCGAGTGCATCGAAGATTTATGTCGGCGAGATTATGACCGTCTGCATTTCTGATGTTGTTGATCGTTCCATCATAAACAAGCCGGTCGCCGGGCCAGTAAACATTCCTGAAACGTGCCTTAAAAGACCGTACATGATCAGTGCCAAGCCACCGAACGCCATAGCTGGATAGCGTACTGGCCTGATGCATGCCAAGACCAAACACGGATGGATAACCAAATGATTTTGCCCAGGGGACGTCGTAATGTAGTGGGTTATCTTCACCTTCCGCCCCTTGGTACCGCACCATGTCACGCATCAAGAGGGGCCCAGCGTGTACTGCGCCTGGTCCTTGCCCAACCACCAGTTCTTCGGGGCTCTGGTATGGAATGCCTGCGAGTGGGTCGGTTCCATCAATGGTGTCGTACTCAGGATTATAGGATGGGACCGACACGTCCCATGCCCCTTCATCGGGTGCGTTGGATGTCGTAACTGTCGTGGAACGCTGCTCAGCTATGAGACAATCAGAGTCATTGCGATAGGTTGTCAGCATAGTCAAAAACGTAAGCTCGCCACCCTGTGAGCCAGTCTTGATATGAACGTCTTCCAGCGAACTCACACATCGAAGTCGGTCACCGGCACGGGGCAGGGGGCCATGGAACTCGAAAGATTCCTGGGCATGGAGCGGAACAGAGAAATCATGGTCAATCTGCTCAAATGCGGTGCCGCGTGGACGCTCCAATGTATAACCCCATGTGTACCCGGCTGTGATCAGAAAGGTTGGAGGAATTACAGGATTGTATCCTTCCATGTAGGCAGGAACTGGCGCATGTGAAGCATTGGCATACTCGCGAATTTTGCCGCGCTCCACGTCCATTTCAAACTCTGGTCCGACGATGCCGATGTAATCCTGTGCAGGCATAACTTATACTCCATTCTGTTCAGGAGACGAGAATACGGCCAATGCATCCACGGCCACGGCATCACCTGTCGCAGTAACAATGACAGGGTTAACGTCCAGTTCGATGATGTCGTTTGCATACCTGTCGGCGAAGGCAATGACGGACTCAATCGCTTTCCTAAATTCGGTGATATGCGTGGCGTGCAGACATTCCAGAGCTTCTTCCATACCGCCATGTTCGAGCGGGAGCAGTAAAGTGACAAAGTCTGCTTTCTCCTCTACGTCAGTGCCGCCGCGTCCGATCATGAGCACGAGTCCCATAGCGGTATCACGCTTCAGACCAATGATAAATTCTGACTCAGGGTTTTCGACCATCCTCTCGATCAGGAAACGGGGCTCTTTTGTCACATGGGCAACAGCGGTGGAAATTTCCTCAACAGCACGATTTATAGCCTCTCCAGACTCCAGGTTCAATTTCACGCCGCCGATTTGATCTTTGTGGGCAATCTCCTGACTGAGAATCTTCACGGCGACAGGAAACCCCATTTCGACAGCCGCAACAGATGCGTCTGTACCGTAACCTGCCCATCGACGGGGTACAGGCATGCCACAATTTTCCAGTAGTTTCTTGGAGTCCAGTTCATCGAGCATATAGGGTGTGCCGCGTGCAGGTGTCCCCGCGAGGTCCATAAGCGCTGGTGCACAATCGCCAACACGGTTCATAACGGATGCACAGGCAGCCGCAGTGGCGAAAGCCTTCATGGCGTCTTCGTATCCGGCCAGCGGCGCAACACCACTCTCAAGCAGTCGTTTTCTGAGGCTCACATCCAGACCATCGGGGAAAATTCCGGCGAGCGCGCAGGGCAGACCAGTCCGGTGGTGAGTTAAAACCATAGCCTCCACGCTGGGCAGCCAAGGTTTATCTATTCCAAAACCGGGCCGAGGAATATCAATGAACATAACGGCCATGTCTGCGCAGTCTTTTGTCAAATCCATGAAGCTGTCTGTCAGGGCGTCAACATCCTGGAGAGAAATGTCGGTGCTGGAACGAAACGGCAGGTTCAGATCAAGCGGGTTGGCGACTGGCACTGTATCGGGCAACCGATCCACGAGGCGTTGGGTGTTTTCGGCGTTTGGTTGAGGTAACTCAATTCCAAGCGCAGGTGCGTTAGAAACAATCATGCCGTTCAGGCCGCCGGAATAGGTGACGGCACTGAGGCGTGGACCATTGGGCACGCCACAAACCGTCAGAAATTTGAGGGCTTCCACCATAGCTTTGGGTGACGTTACTTCGACGATGCCATAACGCCGCGCGTAGGTTCGCCAAACATCCTGTTCAACAACCATGGATGCGGTATGGCCCCTGGCAACTGCGGCTCCAGCGGGTGTGTTGCCGCCCTTGAGGGCCAATACCGGGACACCCTTGGCCAACGCCCTGGTGCAGGCAGTCGCAAGGGCATTGCCATCAGCAAGACCCTCCAGGTAGACACCAATGGCATTGACTCGCTCGTCATCCAGCACGCCATGTATGGCGTCGGCAATGCTGATCTGTGCCTGGTTGCCTGTACTGATGGCATATCCGAGTGGAAACGCCTGTTCGACATTTGTGATGCCAAACAGAAAGGCTCCGCTTTGCGAGATGATTGCCGCGCCAAGGTCGCCCGGGTGCTCTGCGTAATTGTCTGAACCCCACACCACGGCACCATCAAACAGATTGATCATGCCCATGCAGTTAGGTCCGAGGATCACCATGTTGCCTGCAACTGCAACGAGTTTGTTTTGAAGCGAGGTGCCATGATCGTTTAATTCTGCAAAACCGGCAGCCATGCACACGGCCCCGCCAGCGCCGAGTTTGGCCAATTCATGCGCCGCGCGGACTGTATTGTCAGAAGACAACGCCAGTAATGCTGCGTCCGGTGGCTGGGGTAAGTCTTCAATCCTGGAAACGCATGCAATGCCACCGATTTCCTTTCGGTTCGGGCTGACGGTCCACATCTCGCCTTTGTAACCAGCGCGCCGGCATGCTGCGATGGAACCTTCAGCCTGGATGCTGCCGACAAAAGCGATATGACGGGGCCGGAGCAATCGGGAAAGATTGGCGGCCTTCAAGTCATTTGGATGCTGAATTAACGTGTTCATCTACTGACCGTATCGTCTCACTAATGCGAGGGGAATTGAAATATAGTTGCTGCACCAACAAAAAAATGCCCCGGTGCGTTGACGCACCGGGGCAGTGATTTCTGCGAAACAGCTATTTAATGGATCAAGAGTACCGGTAGGGCACACCTGCTTTTTCCATAACAGCCGTGTAGTCTTTATAAGCCTGAACAACCCGGGCTGTGCGCGGACTGATGCCAGCCAATTCGTCCCAGAACTCTTCGGCGTCAGCAACTACACCATCCCATTCTGATGCTGGAATTTCGGTGAGTTCCATCTTGTCGCCATTCACACGAAGATCTGCTTCACCGCCCCAGTACCAGACCTGGCGGTAGTAGTGTGAGCTATCACAGGACATGCGGAACAGTTCCTGCAACTTGGGAGACAACTTGTTCCAGCTATTGGAGTTGGCAAAGTAGGAACCACACCACGCGCCCGTTATGTTGTTCAGCAAGGCATGGCTGCAAACGTCTGCCCAACCCACTTCGTAGGCTTCGGTAAAGCCACACCAAGCAACACCATCAAGCTCGCCAGTCTGAATGGCAACTTCAATATCATCCCAAGGCAACGTAACCGGAATAAGGCCGTAGCGAGACAGGAATTTACCCGCAGTCGGTACACCAAACACGCGTTTGCCTTTCATATCGGCAACGCTGCGGATGGGTGATTTCGTGAAGATATGGCACGGATCCCACGCGCCAGCGCTGATCCACTCAACACCGTCCACTTCGTCGTAGGCTTCTTTCCAGATTTGGTCCAGACCGTAGTACTTGAACAGCACCGGCATATCGAGGCTGTAGCGGGTTGAGAACGGGAAGTAGCCACCGAACACGTTGATGTCCACCGGTGATGCCATTGTGGCGTCATCGCTTTGCACTGCATCAATGGTGCCGTTCTGCATGGCACGGAACAACTCGTCCGTGGGCACAAGCTGATCGGCATAATATAGTTCGATCTCCATTTCGCCGTGGGCTGCTTTGTTGAAAGCCTCAATTTGCGGCAAAATCACGTGTGCGCCCAAGGGGGCACCGGAGTATGTCTGAAGCCGCCACTTGATGGGGTTGCTGGCTGCATAGACATATGGCGCACTGGCAGCACCAGCGGCAACGGCCCCAGCCGCACCGATGGTTGTTGCGCCAGCTTTTTTCAGGAACTCGCGACGCGCATTCTTCGTCGCGGTCTTCTTTGGTGTTACTGTTGATTTTGTTTCTTTCATAACGTCCTCCCTGTTTTAGGTGATTTAAAGAGTCCTTGGGTTGTCTTTCGTTCACACATCCTTCGCCACGCTAGCCCATTGTACTCCAAATTATGACAATCGGCTTGGATAAACCATATCCGGAAGCCAGAGAGCAATTTGCGGGAAAAGAATTACCATTATCAGTCCGAACACCATAACCAGCACAAAGGGTATGATGGACCGATAAATGTCCGGTAGCGATATCTCCTTCGGAGCCATCGCTCGCATTAGAAACAGGTTATAGCCAAAGGGCGGTGTCATATACGCGATCTGGCAGGTGATCGTATAAAGGACACCGTACCAGACTGGGTCGAACCCTAGCGATATAATCAACGGCACATAAAGCGGGGCGACGATGACCAGCATGGCTGTGTCATCCAGGAACATACCCATGACGATGTAGGAAAGCTGCATCATGATCAACACTTCCCAGGGGCTCAGTTCCCAATTGGTGATAAACAGGGATTCAATGGCGCGCACGGCCCCAATGCCGTCAAACACAGCGCCAAAACATAACGCCGCCAGAATGACCCAAAGGAACATGCATGAAATACCAAGAGTCTTTCTGACCGTCGCCTCGATCACCTGCTTGTTCAGGCGGCGCTTCGCAAGCGCTGCTGCCGTTGCTGCGGATGCACCCACCGCAGAACTTTCTACAAGGCTGGTAATGCCCATGACAAAAAGTCCGGTCATGAAGAAGAAAATCAGAAACGGAATAATACCCGCCTTCAGTAGCTTTATCTTTTCTGCGAGTGGAATGTTTTTCTCTTCTTCAGAAATAGTTGGTCCGAGTTCAGGTTGCAATTTACATCTGACCACAATGTAAATGACAAACAAGGTTGCCATCATCAGACCCGGAACTGCGCCAGCCAGCCACAGTTGGCTGACAGGCTGACGCGCAATCATGCCGTACAACACCAAAACCACACTGGGCGGCACCAGAATCCCTAAAGAACTGCCGGCTTGTATGACGCCGGTGATCATCAC
>JAJFID010000418.1 GCA_021775325.1 Rhodospirillales bacterium | reverse complement strand
ATGGCGCATTCCACAGGCTGGGGCTCCTTAACCTTGACGATCATGTCCGCTTTCTCGAAAACCTCTGCGGCAGTACCGGTTATGGTCGCACCAGCAGTCTCGTAGTCTGCGTCGCTGAACCCGATACCGCCACCGGCTTTGGTTTCAACAATGGCGGTGTGACCGTTGCCGACCAGTTCACGAATGCTGGCTGGTACCAGACCTACGCGATACTCGTGGTTCTTAATTTCCTTTGGCACGCCGATAAGCATGTTTACTCTCCTGTAATACAAAATTCCCCGGGGTTCCGCCCCTGTCCGTTTGCCGGATTCGGTTGCGATCACCGTAATAAACGTCGAAATACTGTGCAATTGGTCGTCGGTATAGGACCAGATAGAGTTAAACACCGTACCAGTGCAATACCCCCTTCGGAGGATGCCAATACTGATACTGACACTTCGCCGCTGGTCGATCAGTTCAAACCGGAAAGTCCGGCTATGTTGCCCAGTAGAATCACCGCAAAACTTACACCCGACGCGAACATCGCAGAGAGAAACCGCTTTCTTTTCAGATCTCGAAGAGCCGACAAACGCATGATCTCGTAGGACAGTTCCGACGACCAATTTGCCGATTCAATTTCCTGACGGAACGTCTTGTGATCTTTACCGCTGTCACTTCTAAAATAGAAACAATGATGAACAGGTAATGCATCCTGCAAAATCGCCGGAGCTGTCCTGCGCGTGGGGTAAAGAACTGACCCGTACAGTGTGACAGGGCCAATGAGCAATGCAAAACCAACAATGAGATATCCGAAACCATAATCTCGTTCAATCTCCAGATTACCGAGAAATCCACTTATCATGGTGACAGAGAAAATGAACCCGACGCCCATGATCTGAGCCTTGGAATCATATGACCGGATTGTTTGTTGCACTTCGTTCAACGACGCGAGAAGGCAGGCCAGTTGCGCCGCTCCTATATCTGTTTCGTTCCCGGATTTCTCGCCATCCATAAGTCGCTGAGTCCTAGTGGTTAGATCTCTCGTTAGTCGGAACCGTAATTGTTTTGGTCACAGTTTGGAAGGGCCATTACCAAGATCAGGCGTCCGCTAACGCTGGATCAGGCGAGCAAGAATTTCGATCCCGGGCTCTATCCGTTCAAGCGGGATGGATGAAAAACCCAAACGAAACACGTTTTTAGGCATGGGTTTTTGTGCAAAACAGGCATGCCCGGGTTCAATGACAACGCCCTCCTCCAAGGCCTGTTCGGCCAGTTTTTCGGCGTCCAGATTTCCGGGCCCTGTAACCCAGAAACTGGTGCCACCAAACGATGGTGCCTGCGACATTCCCGGCAGGTGTTTATCCAGGGCCACACCGAGACATTCCCATCGCGCCCGATAAGCTTTGTGTAGTTTGTGTACCAATGAATCGTAGTGCCCCAATGACAGGAACAGCGCCGTTGTGCGCTGGTTGTTGTTGGGTGGATGCCGCAGCATGAGACGCCTTGCGGCCCGCATCTCGTCGATCAATTCAGCGGCCCCGACCACATACCCCATGCGAAGGCCGGGAAACAGAGTCTTGGACAGGCTGCCCACATAGATAACCCGGTCATTGCAGTCCAGGGATTTGAGCGCCGGTGTAGGCTCCGACACATAGTTGGTCTCAAACTCATAGTCGTCTTCCAGAATTACGCGGTCATTGGCCGCGGCATCCGCCAGCAGCGCCTTTCGGCGTTCCATGGGTAAGGTCACCGTGGTCGGAAACTGATGGCTTGGTGTTGTGTAAACAATGTCACAACCATCCAACTCACCATCATTGACGCGCAGACCATCATGGTCCACGGCAATGGAACGGATGTGGTCGGTCTTGAGGCCAAATATGTTTCGTACGTCCGGGTACCCAGGTTCTTCCATAGCGACAACCGTATCCGGCTTGATGATCAGACTGGCGATCAGGTAGAGCGCGTTCTGTGCGCCCATGGTGATCATAATGTTTTCTTCACCGACCATGATTCCACGGCGCGGCAGTAACCGGGTGCGAATTTGCTCGATCAGGACGGGGTCATCCTGCGTGTATGAATCACTGGTCCAGATGTCCATGCCCTTGCGCCCCAGCGCCTGACGCGAACATTCCCGCCATGCAGCGATTGGAAACAGACCCTGGTCCACCTGGCCGTAGATGAATGGATATGGACACGACTGCCAGTCCTTTGGTTTGCTCAGATTAACCTGTTCGCTAGGTCTCATTCGGAATCGCGCTGTCCAGTCCGGCGGGTTTTCAGGTTCCTTTGCGATGATTCGGGAGTTTGATTGCAGCATATTATCGGGAACTACACCGGCCCGGATGGCGTCATTTACATAGAAACCACTGCGTTCCCGTGCCAGAAGATATCCGTCATCCACCAATCCCTGATAGGCAAGAATGACGGTATTCCGTGACACGCCCAGCGTCTTCGCCATGCGTCGGGATGACGGCAATGGAACACCTGTTGGCAATTGCCCCGCAAGCACGGCCGATACCAGCATCTCGCGGATCTGACTCTGGATACTGAAACCGGTGTTTCGTTCAATTCGAAAAAGCGCGTCGCGCATGCCTTGGCCCCCCCAATGCCGACAATCTGGCATGGTCCAAAATAAAGATAAAGATAATTGCGGGCGCGGTTATACAGATACTAAAAGATTATCACTGTGTGTTACGCGAACTCATGGCATATCTGGCAAGCTGGAACAGTTTGGCGTCAAACTGATGTTTTTTCGTTGGCAAATGAACCTGAACCAGTTCTTCTGCATCTAAATTGGACAGCAGGCGATGGACTGTGCTCTTGTTAAAGGGCGCTAGAAAAGGACTTGGGCATGGCGACAAAACGGTCAGGTGGGAAGCAGGCGCGCCGTAAGAAACCCGCTATGGATTTCTCGCCCCGTGCAGATGGCACCGCTGGTGGCATGTACAAACCACTCACAATCCATGAGATGGAACGGATTCATGCGGCTGCGCTTGATGTGCTGCAGCATGTTGGCATGAAAGGCGCGACACCAACGGTTACGGAACTGGCCCTGGCAAAAGGCTGTTCCCTTGATAACGAAGGGCGGTTGCTGTTTCCACGCTCTTTCATGGATGACATTATCGCGGACGCAGCACGAGATTTCGTTTTGCATGGTCAGGAACCACGGCACGATATTGATGCGCGGGCCAATCAGGTTCATTTTGCAACCGGCGGAGCCGCCGTAAAAATGCTCGATTCTGATAGTGGTGAATACCGCCCTTCAACGATTGAAGATTTGTACGATCTGGCGAGATTGTGTGACACGCTGCCCAATATTCAGTGGTTTGCCCGCCCGGTCGTAGCGACGGAACTGGAAAACTGGCGTGAACTGGATCTGAATACAATCTACGCCTGCGCCTGCGGCACGACGAAACATCTGGGTTCCAGCATCATTGTCCCCGAACACGTACCTGAAATCATCGAAATGCTGGATAGCTTACTCGGGCAGGAAGGTGCCTTCCGAAACCGCCCGTTTTTGTCGGTCCATGCAACGACAATCGTTTCCCCACTGACCTTTGCCGAAGACAGCAGCAATGTGGCCACAGCAGCAGCACGGGCAGGAATGCCCATACTGAGCCTGACCGGACCGCAGTCCGGTGCCACCGCTCCCGCAGCCCTTGCCGGGACACTGGTTCAGGTCGTTGCGGAATCCATGGGGGCATTGGCTGCCATCAATCTGGTTAAACCCGGCCATCCGGTCATTGTTGGCGGCTGGCCTTTTGTGTCTGATCTGCGCACCGGCTCGTTCACCGGCGGCGGAGGTGAGCAATCGTTGCTCAGCGCAGCCATGGCACAATTGATGTCGTTCTATGATCTACCGAGTGGGGTTGCCGCGAGCATGGCGGATTCCAAGGTCCCGGACAATCAGGCCGGATACGAAAAAGCTATTACAACTTTGCTGACCGCAATGGGTGGCCCGACATTTGTTTACGAGTCTGCTGGCATGCTCGCCAGCCTGCTGGGCTGCTCGCTGGAGTCCATGGTTATCGATGCGGAAATGATATCCAACATCCGGCGGTGTATGCGCGGCATCGAAGTGAATGACGATACCCTGTCGGTTACTGTCATTGCCGACGCGGCCCGCGGACCGGGCCACTTTCTCGGCCACGATCAGACCATCGCCCTGATGGAAAGCGAGTACGTCTATCCGGAGATTGCGGATCGCGAGTCCCCGGATAGCTGGATCGAAAAGGGATCACAGGATATGTGGGCACGGGCAAGAAATCGGGTTCGGGACGTTCTCTCCACTTACTATCCCCGACATATCGAGGCCGGACGGGACGCGGATGTTCGTCAACGATATCCGATTCGACTGGACCCGGCACATATGATCCCGGAATCCCCGCGCTGGAGACCAGTGTCATGAGGCGGCGATGGCTGAGCATGTAAAAGTCGTCATCATTGGTGGCGGCATTGTCGGGTGCAGTGTCTTGTACGGTCTCGCCAAAAGGGGGTGGACCGATACACTTTTGCTGGAACGGCTGGAACTGACGTCGGGCTCCACGTGGCATGCCGCAGGGAATATAACGCACTTCGGTCATTACACTGAGATCACAAGACTCTATGTGGACTCGTTGCGAATTTACATGGAGGCCGAGGCGGAGAGTGGCCAGTCGGCGGGTTTCCACGACGCTGGCAGTCTTCGACTCGCCACAAGCCAGGCAGAACTCGAAGCCTATCGCAGCATTGAGGGAATTTATAATGACCTCGGTGTGCCCTACCGCGTTATAAATCCAGACGAGGTCGCCACCCTCCATCCGTTGCTCAACATCGATGGCCTGTTCGGCGCAGCCCATACACCTGCCGACGGCCACGTGGACTCATCGGGCGCAACACACGCTATGGCGAAATCCGCCCGCGCCCGAGGTGCCGGTATCAGACGTCATTGCCCGGTACGGAAAGTGCGTCGGCACAATGACAATCAATGGGCAGTCGATACAGACGACGGTGTAATCCATGCAGAACACGTGATCATGGCAGCCAGCTTCTGGACCCGCGAGTTGGCCGCGCAAATTAACCTCGACCTGCCTCTCTATGCGCTCGAACACCACGAAGTCATCACAGATGACATACCGGAACTGGAAGCACTGGATTTCGAAGTACCAACTGTTCGCGACCCCTATGCACCAGCCAACACCCGCCAGGAACACAATTCCTTGCTCTGTGGGGTCTACGAGGCCGATCCGGTGTTCTGGGCCACTGATGGTATACCTCCCGAATTCGGACAGGAGCTCCTGGTCCCCAATATGGGCAGGCTCGAAGAACACCTGTTGAAGGTGATCGAGAGAATTCCCGCCTTCGGTAGCGCCGGGATCAAAACCGTGAACAACGGCCCCATATGTTACACACCTGACGGCTGTCCATTGGTGGGGCCTGTTACCGGCCACGATGGTCTGTGGCTGGCAGCGGGGTTTCCTGTTGGCATCGGCACCGGCGGCGGCTCCGGCGATTTCCTGGCAGACTGGATGGTCAACGGAAATCCACCCTATGACCTGCCCATTGTCTATCCGTTCAGATTTAATGGAACGCTGACAAAGGATGAGTGTCTCAGGGCCATAAAGAATATTTATGCCAGGGGGTATGTCATGCCAATGATGAAATAGTTTTCTGAAACCGTTTAATGATGATAGCGGGCGCACGCATCAAATACGCACGACACCGTCATTGATCATGTAAAACCGCCGCATCATTTTGAGAACTGACGCGCCATCCAATTTTGCAGGATCCAGGTCCCGTTCAGACACAACATTCAAAAACGCTGCTTCCTGCTGTAAATCAAAATCCCCGACGGACCGGAACCCCATGGTCCACTCGGGAAATCCCCGCTCCAAAATATCTCTGTCCAATAATACTGTAAAATCCTGATTTCGTTCGTCGTTTTTGATATTGTGCATAAGTTGCGTAATTGAATCTGAATGTCCTTCTAAACACTGGATGAAGAACTGACGAACATAAATCAGCAGCCCCGTGACATCATGCGTAGTATTTGACTCGCGCGCTTCGACGAGCAATTCCAAGAGGTCACTCTCTGACATCTCCCGGGAGGCATGGCTGAAATACAATAGCTGGCGCATCATTCAATTCGTCACAACAATCAAGTTTCTCTATCTGGACGCAGGGTCTTTTGGTCGCGAGGCCTATCCTACAGGAAACACTCGGCCCACCACAATGAAACCGGATATGATAAGAAACATCCCGGCGCGGACCGATGTTTCCCATATCGAATTGGCCCGGAGAGGACCCGCGTAACAGCGTATACTTTGTTGAGCAATACGGAGCAATGATTAATGATCGTCAAAACGCTTGAATCCATCATGAACAGCGACCGACATATTACAGGTGACGGATGGCAAAGCCGCCGGATCTTGTTAAAGGATGATGGCCTGGGATACTCTTTCCACGACACAGTTATTGAGGAAGGATGTGAGCTTCATCTTGAATTCAAGAACCACATTGAAACCAATTACTGCATTGCCGGCAAAGGTAAGGTAATTGACGTCATCACTGGCGATGTGCATTCAGTTGAACCCGGCACGATCTATGTCCTTGATCGACATGATCCCCACGTCCTGCGCGCGACAGAAGGCACGTTGCGTCTGGTCTGCGTATTCACGCCTGCACTATCCGGCAGGGAGGTTCATGACGAGGATGGAGGCTACGCTCTGATCGATTGAGAAATTTCGGTCCCGCCAAGACCGCGCCTTCAGGCCCCCTGATTGATCAGCCTGCTGATAATCCTGATGCCCGGCTCTATCTTCTCTGCGGCGATTGACGAGAATGCCAGCCGGAAAAAATTCTTTGGAGGCCGGGACCGGCCAAATGTCATGTGACCGGGTTCAATCACAACACCTTGTTTCAGGGCGTCCTCGGCGAGTATCTCGGCATCCAGCCCCCTTGGTCCCTTGACCCAGTAACTGGTGCCGCCAAAGGATGGCACATCCGATGCATTGGGCAGGTGTTTCTCCAGCGCCTCGCCCATTTCCTGCCAGCGTTCCCGGTACACTTTATGCAGACGCTTGATGAGCGTGTCGTGATAGCCCAACGCCATAAACAGGGCGGCTGTTCGCTGGTTATTGTTGGGTGGATGATGCAGCATCAGACGCCGTAATGCCCGCGTCTCGCGGACCAGTTCACGGGGCCCCACCATGTAGCCCAGCCGCAAACCCGGGAAAAGACTCTTGGACAAACTGCCTACGTAGATAACCCGATCATCCCGGTCCAGTGACTTGAGCGCCGGTATGGGCTCAGACAGATAATTTGTTTCGGACTCATAATCATCTTCGATTATGACGAACCCGTCTTCGGATGCCCGGTCGAGCAACGCCCGTCGACGGGCCAGCGACATGGTAACTGTACTGGGGTAATGGTGACTGGGCGTTACATAAACGAAACCACAATCCTTCAGACGGTCATCCACAATCAGGCCATCCTGATCCAGCGGGACAGGTCGCACATCATTGCTTTTCAGCAGGAACGCGTTGCGCGCTGCCTGATAGCCGGGCTCCTCCATAGCGACGGTCACATCGGGGCGAATTAGGAGACTGCTCAACAGATAGAGCGCATTCTGTGCGCCCAGCGTCACCAGTATCTGATCCTCATCGGCCATAATGCCCCGGCGCGGCAGCAGGCGGGTCCTGATCTGCTCGATCAGCAACGGATCATCATTGTTATAGGAATCTGCCGCCCAGGCATCGAGGCCCTTGCGGCCCAGCGCCTGGCGGGAACATTCCCGCCACTCGACAATCGGGAACAGGTCCTTGTCCACCTGCCCGTAGATGAACGGATAGGGATAGGACTGCCAGTCCGATGGCCGGTCTATATTGCGCTGGGTGCTGGGCAATACACGAAACATGGACGCCCAGTCGGGCGCATTGACCGATGGCGGGGCGGCTTTACCCTTGTCGAGAGACGGCATTGTCATTGCACCGTCCCGAATCTCGGGATTCACAAAAAACCCGCGACGCTCGGCGGACATCAGATATCCATCATCCACCAGTGTCTGATAGACGATGCTCACCGTATTGCGCGAAATGCTCAGTCGTTTCGCCAGCAGGCGGGACGACGGCAAGGGCTCGCCGGTGGGAATTTGTCCACCCAGAATACCGGCCACAAGCTGCTGACGCAGTTCAGCCTGAATGCTGCTGGTGCCGTCCCGCTTCAGATGAAAGATAACGTCCTGCATGATCAAAGCAGGCTAGAACAATCTGGCCCCAAAATCACGATGAAACTGGCATCATAAAAAGACTAACGACACCAAGCTATTTGACAGGTAATAGGATACCCGTAACGTGCAGTTACAACGGGAGTATCATCGTGGCAACAGTTCCTTTCGCATTGTATGACGCCTTTACCGAGACGGCCTTTGGTGGCAGTCAGGCGGCGGTTACTTTGGATGCAGTCGATCTGGACAGTGGCATCAGGACAAAGATTGCACGCGAGATCGGCGCGCCCGCCACCAGTTTCGTATCCGCATATGATGCGAACTCGGTGGATGCGCGGTTTGTGTCTACGGTTATGGAGTTGCCCATGTGCGGGCACGGCACCATCTGCCTCATGACTCATATGGTGGATTCAGGCTTCATTGAAATGGTTGACGGCGATGCAACAATAGTAAGTCTGCGCCTGCCCACAACGACCGCAACGGTGGAAATCAGTCGCCGCGACGATGGCCGCGCGCTGATCATGCTGGATATTCAGCCGCCGTCTTTTCGACACGATTCGCTGGACCTGTCGGAGTTGGCTGACCTTCTGGGAGTTCCAGAGGATGCCTACAACCCGGACCTGCCCGTGGAGACAGCGGCCGGTGACTTCGTTCATCTGGTGGTGCCCGTGAAAGATCTGACCACCATGCGCCGGATCACGCCCGACCTGAGCGGCATCAAGCAGTTTTGCATTAATGCGGGGCTGGAGACCGTGGCGGTCTTCAGTCGCGAAGTGGCGCAGCCGGACCACACCATCCATGTGCGTGATTTCTGTCCGGCCGTGGGTGTGTCGGAATCAGCGGCGGCGGGAACCACAAACGCCGCCCTGACCAGTTATCTGATTCGCCATGATCTGGTCCAGGCCAATCAAGCCGGTCAGATCATTGTTCAGGCGGAACAGGGCCATGAGATCGACCGTCCAAGCTCCATCCGATCTGTTGTCACCAAGGACGACGACGGGATTCAGCGTCTGCAGGTAGGCGGTGTCGCCACAAAAATTCTCGACGGCAATCTGCATTTGCCCGAAACGTGAGGGAAAAAAACTATGTCCAGACGATCCGAAGACCTGTGTAGCGATGCGCTGATTTGGGATGCCCATGCCGGTGTCTTCCCCAGTCCGCAGGTCGATTTGTCGCTGTTGCGGGACTGGCGCGACCACAAGGCCAATTACATCAGCATCAATGTGGGCTTCGATGTCATGGACTGGCAACAGACACTGCAGACACTGGCGGCCTACCGGCGCTGGTTGCTGGTGAACGATGATCATTTCGTGCTGGCAGGCACCATAGCGGATGTTGTGGATGCCAGGGCACAGGGCAAACTGGCGGTTTCCTTCGATATCGAGGGTATGAACGCCATGAACGGCGATATCAACATGGTCAGCCTCTATCATGGCCTCGGCGTACGCCAGATGCTGTTCGCCTATAATCTTAACAATGAAGCTGCCGGGGGTTGTCATGATACGGACACCGGCCTGACTGAGTTCGGTCGCGATATCGTCCGCGAGATGAACCGGCTCGGCATGATCGTGGACTGCTCTCATGCCGCTTTTCAGACCACCATGGACATCATGGAGACGTCCTCTAAACCCGTTGTGTTCTCTCATTCCAATCCGACAGCAATATGGGACCATCAGCGCAATATTGCGGATGAGCAAATCAGGGCCTGCGCACAGACCGGCGGTGTTGTCGGCATGAACGGCATGGGTATTTTTCTGGGTGATAACGACATCAGCAGCGAAACCATCGTGCGTCACATCTGTTATGTGAGCGACCTTGTCGGACCGGAACACGTCGGGCTGGGTTTCGATTATTCCCCGGATATGGACCTGGATGTGGGCGAGATTCTGAAAAGCCGCCCCGACTACTGGCCCGCTGGTCAACAATACGACACGCCGCACATCAAACACGCTGGCCCGCCCCAGATTCCTGCACTGGTAGACAACATGTTCGATCGCGGATTCAGTGAAGGCGAAGTGCGGGGAGTTCTTGGCGAAAACTTTCAGCGTGTGGCGTCAGCAGCCTGGGCCTAGTCCAGTTTGGCTCTGGCCCCAAAAACTAATTATAACTGGCCCTAACGGCTGGTGATGATTCGCCATACGGTAGACTCAGATCATAAGGGTCGTCCGCCTTATGCTGAGCGCGGCCCCTGAAAACATTTGCAAACAAACAACCTCTCTCTGATGCGGAGTATTTATCCATGCAATACACAGCCAATTCCCTCGAAAACCAGTGGATGCCCTTTACATCCAATCAGGAATTCAAACAGACCCCGCGCCTGATCGTTAAAGGCGAAGGCGTTTATTTTACTGATCACATGGGAGGCAAAGTCATCGACGGCTCGTCTGGCCTGTTTTGCTGCCCGCTGGGCCATGGCCGCAAGGACATTGCTGAAGCCGTATATGAGCAGTTGCTGGAGAACGCCTATGCGTCACCCTTCATGACCAGCACACCAGGGGGCTTTGAGCTTGCCCAGAAAGTGGCCCGCATTCTGCCGGAACCCATGAATCATGTATTTTTCACGAACTCCGGTTCTGAATCCATTGATACATCCCTGAAGATGGTCATGGCGTACCACCGTGCCCGTGGCGATGGCCAGCGCACCCGGTTCGTGTCGCGTGAACGCGCCTATCACGGCGTTAACATCGGTGGCGTCAGCCTTAGCGGTATGGTCAAGAACCGCGAAACCTTCACCAGCGTCATGCCCAACGTTGTCGCCATGCGCCACACCTGGGATCCGGAAAACGTATTCACCCGCGGTCTGCCCGAAAAAGGTGCTGAGCTGGCTAACGATCTGCTGCGCTTCTGTGAAATGTATGGCGCATCAACCATCGCTGCCGTTTATGTTGAGCCTATTGCCGGCTCCACCGGTGTCCTGCTGCCACCAAAAGGGTATCTCCAGCGCCTGCGCGAAATCTGTGACGAGACCGGCATCCTGCTGGTGTTTGATGAAGTCATCTGTGGTTTCGGACGGACAGGTAGTCCCTTTGCTGCACAGGAATTCGGTGTCACGCCGGATATCATGACTCTGGCGAAAGCACTGACCAATGGCGCACAGCCCATGGGCGCCGTTGCCGTCAAGGACGAGATTTACGACACCATCTGTGATGCATCTCCAGAGAACGCCATCGAGTTTTTCCATGGTTATACCTACTCCGGCCACCCCGCGGCGTGTGCCGCCGGAATCGCGGTACAGAACGCCTACGAAGCCGAAGGCACGTTTGCCCAGGCGGCTGATATGTCAGAGTATTTCCTGGACGGCCTGTTCAGCCTGCAGGACATGGATTGCATCAAGGACATCCGCGGTTACGGCATGCTGGGCGCGGTTGAGCTGAAAGCAAAAGGCAACCCGGGGGCACTCGGAACCCAGATTCAGAAAGACCTGTTC
Organism: Rhodospirillales bacterium; assembly: GCA_021775325.1. Classification (GTDB taxonomy): domain Bacteria; phylum Pseudomonadota; class Alphaproteobacteria; order Rhodospirillales; family Casp-alpha2; genus JABJGO01. The sequence goes on along the minus strand of JAJFID010000418.1, from coordinate 5,104 downwards.
TGGAACGGCATGCACGTGAAATTCACCGGCGACACCGGCTGCGTTGCACCGCCCTTCATTTCCGACAAAAGCCACATTGACGAAATGATTGAAAAGTTGCGCAAGACTCTCGAGACCATCTAGGGTCTTATAATCAGAACCAGAGTATTCGGGCCCCCGGACACACATCGTGTCCGGGCCTCGTACAGCTTTGCAGAATACCGTTTTACCAGAGGAATAATTTTATGGCCCAGGAACTGGAACACTTTATCAATGGCAAACGCGTGAGCGGCACAAGTGGCCGCTTTGGCGATGTCTATAATCCCGCTACCGGCGAGGTCCACCGCAAGACACCACTTGCCACCCAGGCCGAAGTTCGCGCCGCCGTGGAAAATGCCCAGGAAGCATTTGCAACCTGGTCCCACGTGCCGGCTGCGCGCCGTGCCCAGGTCATGTTCAAGTTTCGCGATCTGATCATTCAACATATGGACGAGTTGGCTGAACTGGTTTCCAGCGAACATGGCAAGACCCTGGACGACGCCAGGGGCTCCATCGGACGTGGCCTCGAAGTGGTTGAGTTTGCCTGTGGCATTCCACATCTGCTGAAAGGTGAGTTTACGGAAGCGGCCGCCAATGGCGTAGACGTTCATTCCGTGCGTCAGGCTGTAGGGGTTTGCGCCGGTATCACGCCGTTCAATTTCCCGGCCATGGTGCCCATGTGGATGTTCCCCATGGCACTGGCTTGTGGCAATACATTCGTTCTCAAACCATCCGAGCGCGATCCGTCCTGCTCCATCCGTATGGCTGAACTGATGATCGAAGCCGGTCTTCCGGCGGGTTGTCTCAATGTGGTCAACGGCGACAAGGAAGCCGTCGATGCGCTGCTTACCGATCCGGACATCAAAGCGGTCAGCTTTGTTGGCTCGACCCAGATCGGTCGTTACATCTACGCTACGGGCTGTGCCAACGACAAACGGGTTCAGGCCCTGTGTGGTGCCAAGAACCACATGGTGATTATGCCCGACGCGGACATGGATCAGGCCGTGGATGCGGTCATGGGTGCGGCCTATGGCTCTGCTGGCGAACGCTGTATGGCGGTATCCGTCGCCGTGCCTGTTGGCGAAGAAACAGCCAACAGGTTCGTGGATGCCCTGGCACCACGCGTCCGCGCCCTGAAAGTTGGCCCCTATACGGACCCGGCAACAGAAATGGGACCCGTCATCACCCGTGAATCCCAACAGAAAATCCTCGGGCTGGTAGACAGCGGCATCGAACAGGGTGCCAACCTGGTTGTCGATGGTCGCGAAGTCAATCTTCAGGGTTACGAAAACGGCTTTTTTGTCGGTGGCTGCCTGTTCGACAACGTGACCACGGACATGGACATTTACACCCAGGAAATCTTTGGCCCCGTGCTCAGCGTTGTTCGCGCCCAGACCTATGGCGAGGCGGCAACCATGATCAACGATCACGCCTATGGCAATGGCACGGCCATCTTTACCCGTGACGGAGATACGGCGCGCGACTTCGCCCGTGACATCCAGATCGGCATGGTTGGCATTAACGTACCCATTCCGGTACCGGTCGCCTATCACAGCTTTGGTGGCTGGAAAGATTCCCTGTTTGGTGATCATTCCATCCATGGCATGGAAGGTGTGCGGTTCTATACCAAGCTGAAGACTGTCACCTCGCGCTGGCCATCAGGCATCCGCGAAGGAGCGGCGTTCAACTTCTCACGCGGGTCTGACGTATAAACTCAGACGCTCAAATACAGCCAGCCATCAATTGCTGGACACTGCGGCGGCATCCATCATAGGGTGCCGCCGCTTTTGTGTTACTGCAATTGGGCGTCGCCAGCATGACAAACTCAGCCGCCATCCATCGTGAAATCCAGATTGACTGTGGACATCGGGTTCCGGACCACACATCAAAGTGCCGCTCACCACACGGGCACCGCTACCGGATAATCGCGACGTGTTATGGCAAAATTCTGGACCAGCACGGCGAGCATGAAAATGGCATGGTGATCGACTTTGGCCGCATCAAGAAATTCATGATTGATATTCTTGATGCCGCCTTCGACCACGCCTTTGTCGTCAGCCGACAGGATAATGTCATGATGGGGATGTTCTTTCCGGGTGAAAATCCAACGAATGTGTATAGCCACCATGCTTCGGCATTTGACGATCAAATCAACGCCTACTGCATGGCATTGCGGAATGGCACGGACGTTTCACCAATTGATCTGCCCCGTACCCTGGTCAGCGACCAGGATCCGGATGGCATGAAAATCGTCCCCGTCGATTACACACCGACGGCGGAAAATATGGCGAAACACATGTTCGATCTGCTACACCAGATCCTGTCCAGTTATTACAGGAATGAACAAATCCGGCTGGTCAATGTGCGACTGTACGAAACGCCAAACGGGGCTGTGGATTACCCAGGCACCGGATTTGCAGGCATTTAACCATGACCTATACCGTGAAAGAAATCTTCTACACGCTGCAGGGGGAAGGCGCACACGCGGGCCGGCCTGCAGTATTTTGCCGTTTTGCAGGGTGCAATTTATGGACTGGACTGGAGAAAGACCGGGCAACAGCCGTGTGTAAGTTTTGCGACACAGATTTTGTTGGCGGTACCAAATACAAAACAGCAGAGGACCTGGCCGCGGCCGTCAGGAATGCCTGGCACGGAGGAAGCCATGAGCCGCGATATGTCGTCTGCACCGGGGGTGAGCCCCTGTTGCAACTGGACGCTCCATTGATCAGGGCGTTTGCCAGAGAGCTTTTCGAAATTGGTGTGGAAACCAACGGCACCCAAAAAGCGCCAAAAGGGCTGGACTGGGTTTGCGTCAGCCCAAAAGCTGATGCGCCGCTCGTACAGACCCATGGAGATGAATTGAAGTTGGTGTATCCCCAGCCAGAAAACACACCAGAACAGTTCGAAGACCTGGACTTCGATCATTTTTTTTTGCAGCCCATGGATGCGCCATACCACACTGGACGCAACACCAAAGCTGCTGTTGAATACTGCTTGCAGAACCCGAAGTGGAAGCTGAGCCTGCAAACACACAAGATGATCGGCATAGAATAATACCGGGAAGAAAGCACTCCCGTCCTGGAGAGCAAAGATGGAAGTAAAGTCGATTGTAGGTTCGTCATTCGGTGCCGAATTGCACGGACTTGACCTGCTCTCTGATGTATCTGACGAAACCATCGCGTTTGTTCTCGGTACCCTGTTCGACCACCGGGTCGTCGTGATCAAGAATCAACATCTGGATGAAGAGGCATACCTCGCGTTCGGGCGCAAGCTCGGCACACCGGTCGCCCACCCTCTGGAACATCTTCGCCTGGCCGGTTTCCCGGAAATCGAGGCAATCGGCAACACCCAGGAGCGGGACAAGGATGCGTCGGTCCGGAATGGCGCGGCATTCTGGCATACCGATCAGTGTTACGAAGCGAACCCGGCCAGCATCATTTCTCTCTACGCCCGCAGGACGCCGTGTCAGGGAGGGGAAACACTGATCAGCGATTTACGGGCAGCCTATGATGATCTTGACCAGGATACCAAAGATCAGATCGACCAACTCGTCGTTCATCATAACTACAGCGCTGGCGGCGATGGTTATGGGGAAACATCTGCGCCACCCATAAAAACCAGCGATCAGGCAGACAGATTGCGACCTGTGCGCCATCGCCTGGTTATGCAACACCCGTCTACCCGGCAAAAATCACTGTATGCAGTTACGGGATTTGCCACAGGCATCGAAGGTATGACGGAGAATGAATCCGCGCACCTGTTACAATCACTGAAGGATCATGTACTGAAACCCGGATACCAGTTCACGCACCGACATGTGACAGGTGACATCACACTCATCGATTTGTTCCAGACGCTTCATAGCGCCGTTCCCGTGGAATTCAGCACGAGTCAAGCCGATGCGCGGTTGCTGTGGCGACTCGGGATCAAAAATTCCCCCGATGCTCTCAAGAACACCTGGAAGCTGGATCTTCCACCGGATTCAGCAACGTGATATGTGGCCGACCACTTTTCTTTTTTAGTAAGCTCAGATAATCTGCGCCTATGCAACGGCTACCCATCAATGACACTAATCTGAGATTGATACTGTCCAAGGGCCATGACGACTGGTTTCGCAAGGAGATCAGGGACCGGTGGATAGCCATATCTGTATTGCTGGTCCTGTTGTCCGGATGTCTGATTTACGCAGGCGTCTGGTATCTGATAGACGACGTTGATGTTCCGGTGATCTATGTGGATGAAACGGTGTCCGCCGAAACCATTAAGTCCTATGAAGCCGACGGTTATGTTGTCAGACATAAGACGGCGGAGAGTAGCGTATCAGACGAAGGCAAAACCACATTCGGGAATGATCACCGCACGCTGTTGAGTAGTGAAGTCGCCATCTTCTCAATCCTGTTGATTGCCTCACCATTTCTGCTGATGTTTGTTGGCAAGGCCTACCTGGAAATAAAGAAGCTGATGCGTTGGCAGAATGAACATCATGAGTTCCTGCAATCGCACGGTCGCACGCCCGATTGAGATAGCGATTCCGCCAGTTTATCCATGTTCTTTCATGTTCAAGCTAGAAACCCCGCCGGTCCTCACCAAGCGGGGTTTCCTTTTATCGGAATGACTGTGATCTAGTCGTCGTAGTCTTCATCATCGTCATCGTCATCATTGCCATGCCTGAAATGTTTGCCTTTCAGCTCTTTCATCTCGATCACGCCGTCGTCGTTGCGATCCAGCCAGCCGGCCATGCGGTCCATGGGTTTAGCCATTTCGGCTTCCGTAATCTGGCCATCGCCATCACCGTCCAGCATCTGGAACTTGTCCACCATGCGCGGGCGCAGGTGTTCCAGCCACAGGCCTTCGAATTCATCGAGCGACAGGCCGGTATCGTTGTTACTGTCAGCACCAGCAAACATGGCCTGTCGCGTAGTTTCAATTTCGTCCTGTGTAACCTTGCCGTTACCATCTGCGTCAAACTGTTCGAACATCTGCATCATGTGCTCGCCTTTGCCACCGTGGGACCAGTTTCCGGCATGAGCCATTCCGGCGAAAGCAAGGCCAACTGCGACAGCGCCGAGACCAATACCGGCAAGAA
>JAJFID010000417.1 GCA_021775325.1 Rhodospirillales bacterium | reverse complement strand
AGGCGGAAAATCTTGGGCAGCGGCCAGGCTGGTGTATAACTTTCCAGACGTTCAACCGCGCGCGGACTGAGGACCAGCACGCCATGCGCACCTTCACCACCCATGACCTTCTGCCAGGAAAAGGTCACCACATCCAGTTTGGGCCAAGGCAGATCAACAGCGAGTGCCGCGGACGTCGCGTCACACAAGGTCAACCCACTACGATCATCAGATATCCAGTTGCCATCCGGGACCCGAACGCCCGATGTCGTACCGTTCCACGTAAAGATCACATCGCGGTCTTTATCCACCTGCCCAAGGTCGGGAAGGTCGCCATAGTCAGCTTCAAATGCGCGAACGTCCTGCAGGCCCAAATGCGATGTCACATCGTTCAGCCACCCCTTGCCGAAGCTCTCCCACGCCAGAACATCGACACCCCGCGCACCAAGCAGAGACCACATGGCCATTTCAAATGCGCCCGTATCTGAGGCCGGTACTATACCAATCCGCCAGTCACGTGGTATCTGCAGGATTGATCGTGTCAGCTGAATGACCTCGGCAAGCTTTGCCTTCCCTGGCGCGGACCGATGTGACCGCCCGGGGAGATAACCTGACAATGCTGCAGAGCACCAACCAGGGCGCTTGGCACATGGGCCAGATGAAAACTGTGGGTTGTCAGGTTTTCTGAAAGGTTTCGTGCGCGTATCGATTGTGCTGGTTACCATTTTTGAATGTCTCGGCAATATAAATGCTGCAGCGCAACAATCTACAGCAATGCGTGGCTATATCAAGCATCCGGAATTCGATAATAGTGTGCACCACTATTACGTGACATTATTTTACCCTTAACCTCTAGGTTAGAAAGGTTTTGCATAAACGATAAAACGCGTCTTCAATGGCCGCTGATCAGGGAGTGAAATTCATTATGGCGATTGTTCAGCCATTATCTGGTAAATCATCAAAAACCACCGCCAAAATAGCTCATGTACTGATCATTTCGTCATCAGACACACTGCGCAAACGCATTACCCAATGTTTAGATAACGACAACCATATCCAAATTGAATTCAAACCTTCCAGCTCGGATGCTGTTATCAGTATCCAACGCAGATCTCCGGATGTCATTGTCCTTGATGTTGACGGCGTAACCGATCCCAACTGGCTGGCCACCATAAACCGGCTACGTAGAATTGATCGCCACGCCATGATTGTAATGCTGTCTGCCTCGTCGGATCGACACAATGTTAAGGACTACACGGATGGGCTTGCGCGAGGAGCCTCTGATTTTCTCTCGGTTCCCGCCATTACTGACAGCTCTTCTGCCAAGAAAGCATTTGACTGGAAACTGAACGCGCTCATCCATTCACTCGCCGTCGCAAGACGCCAACTCGGCACTAGTCCCAAACCAGTTGGTGAATCCGTCAAACAGTTGGGCAGGCGAGTACTGTCTGCCGGTGAAACTCCCGTATTGCGCCCCTATGGCAAGGCGACGCCGAAAGCAGTGGCTATAGTATCATCGACCGGTGGCCCCAGGGCTTTGATTGCCGTACTCAGCGTGCTGCCGCGCGATATGAACGTTCCCATCTTCATCACCCAGCACATGCCGGGCGGATTTACGACCTCACTGGCTCAGAACATAACTTCCAAGACCGACTGGCAATGCCATGAAGGTGTTGACGGCATGGAAGTCTTGCCAGGGTACATTTATCTTGCTCCTGGCGGGTATCATATGGAGCTGGAAACGGGGTCGCCATATCATCGCATCCGGATAACTGACACTGCGCCCGAAAACTTCTGCAAGCCTTCAGCCGAGCCAATGTTACGTAGCCTGATTGGCGTATATGGCGGTAACATTCTTCTGACAGTGCTCACTGGTATGGGCGCTGATGGCCTTGCCGGCGCGACACAACTGGCCAACGCAGGCGGCACCGTTATTGCGCAGGATCAGGCAACCAGCGTGGTCTGGGGGATGCCCGGTTCCGTAGCCGCAAACGGCCTGTGTTCAGCCATCAAACCCATTGATGCCATGGCACGCGAGATTGCCCAGATCGTCCAGGGACGGGCTCACAAGCCATAATACCACGGTACGAACAGCGTAAACACGACCCACATGATCAGAACCAGCGGAATGCCGACACGCGAGAAGTCAATAAACCGATAATTACCGGGTGCAATTACGAGCAGATTGGTTTGATAACCAAGCGGCGAGGCAAAGGAACAGTTTGCAGCGAACACGATTGCCAGCGCAAATGACTCTGGTGGCACACCAATTTCACGTGCCAGATCAACAGCAATTGGCGTAAACAGAACCGCACACGCCTTGGTGCTGACAATATTGGCTAATACAGCCACCAGAATGAAAAACATTGATAGGATAACAGTCGGGGATTGTCCTTCGACCAAAACCACGAGCGAATGGGCTAGATAAGCCGCACCACCCGTCTCTTGTAGCGCCACACCCAAAGCAAGAGCGGTCGCGATTGTCGTCACAATCTTGGAATCAAGGGCCCTGAACGCACGTTCGACATTGATGACCTGCATGGCGACCATGGCCGCTGCACCGCATAAAGCACTCACAACGATGGGCATAATTCCTGTTGCGGCGAAGAACACAACGCCTGAGAAAATGATCATTGCGCGTTTGGCATGGTCGATTGAAGGCAGTTCCTCTGTGGACC
>JAJFID010000416.1 GCA_021775325.1 Rhodospirillales bacterium | reverse complement strand
CGGTAAGGCCCAGCACAGAGGCCTGATGCAAGAAATCTCGTCTGGTTAGCTGACCTGACTTGAAGGTGTTAAGCAAATTTGTGAGTTGGGAGTACCGATTTTCTTTGACCATGACTAAACCCCTAGTGAGAGACTTAATTGCGCTGGCAATGTGCCGTCTGAGGTAACACCCTAAACTCAATTTTGGTGAACTGTCAACAGTTTGCAATACGGCGAACTATTCTTACATCACGCTCTATTCAGTTTGTTCATGATCGATATAAAACTTCTTGGTCTCGTCTCGACTGAAGATAAGATAGTTCCTGATTGTCTTTTCGACTCGATCCGGTGCGTTACTTTCAAACGCCTCCACGATCTGAAGCAGGTTATTTCCAAAAAAATCAGCGGACGCTTCATCTGCCAGATTTACGAACGTCGCGATTTGTCGAATCTGGATAAGAAGGCCCGCAAAGGCTTCAACGAGTCGCGGGTTGCCACTCAGCTCAAAAATATACTCATGAAATGCGAAGGCGCACTCCAGAGCCGCCAGGGGCTCAGTACCGCGCCTTGTCTGAGCCTCAAGAATATTACTATATAGGTCACGTAATTTGTTGATATCACCGTGTTTTATGCGATCCATTGCCTTTCTCGCCGCATAACATTCCAGGCAAATTCTGTAATCTACAAGATTATCAATCTCCTCCAGCGATACCTTGCGAACGAAGAAGCCACGTCTCGCTTCAGAACTCAGAATGCCCCATTGCTGTAACAATCGCGCGGCCTCACGGACCGGGCCCCGGCTTATCCCCATCCGCCGCGCAAGTTCCGCCTCTACTATTCTCTCACCGGGCGCGAGTTCACCTGTTACAATTGCTTCAAGGAGTCTGTCTCTGACATCCTCAACCAGGCTTGATGGTCGGAGTTCTACAAATTGTGACACCATAACTCATCCACTTCGTGACCGGGTTTCTCAAGGTTACTGAAAAGTTCAAATGGGACTGATACAACTGGTTTACTCGCAATACGGTTGACTGTCGACAATATTCTGTGCGCTAATCGGCGCGTTGCCGTGAGGGCGCACTACAGTTTTAGACTGTTTGCATGGCGTCGCCATCACCTTACTTGGAGTTTGACCAGATGGACCTTACAGAGTTTTCGACATTTGATGCGGTCGGACTGGCCGAACTGATACTGCGGGGCGATCTGAGTGCAAAGGAAGCCTCAAACCTGGCTGTCGATGGAATCCATTTGATCAATCCGAGTTTGAATGCCGTAAACGAGGTGTTCGAAGACCGTATTGACGGGCCCGATAATAACGTAAATCGAAACGGCAGATTGTTCGGCGTTCCTATCCTTAACAAAGACCTGTCCTTCGCAGAGGCCGGACGGAAACAAGAGATGGGAAGCATGTTTACCAAGGGGTTTCGCCCTACAACGGACAGCACCACTGTGGAGCGATTACGTAATGCCGGTGTAAATATCATTGGACGAACGGCAACACCGGAATTCGGAAACTCCGGACTCACAGAAAGTGTTATCCAGGGTGTCACCCGAAACCCCTGGGATGTTAACCGAACACCTGGCGGCTCAAGTGGCGGGTCCGCAGCAATGGTCGCAGCCGGTTGCGTCCCGGTCGCAACGGCCAGCGATGGCGGTGGGTCAACCCGCACACCGGCAGCGGTGTGTGGGCTGATTGGCCTAAAGGCGACACGAGGGTTAATTCCAGTCGGCCCAAGGCGCGGCGAAGGAGGCAGTGGTCTGACCGGGCCATTTGCGGTCATGCGTACGATGCGTGATTGCGCCGCGACGCTGGATGTGATGGCGGGCCCGGCACTAGGCGACGCCTATGTTGTGCAGAAACCAGTTTCGCCATATGGCACTTTCATCAAACAACCAATGCCACGGTTGCGGATCGCCTATTCAGATCACAACTGGGCTGGAGTACAAACGTCCGAATCATCGCGTGAAGCACTCAAATTTGCACTTCAGCACCTTGAGAGTGAGGGGCACATTATTGAAGAGGCATTCCCTGATCTCAAATGGTCGGAATTCTTTGAAGCAACGATTGTCGTCATGTGTGCCAATCTGGCAAATTCTCTGGATAGTCTGTCTGCCGCAATGGGCATTGAACCCAATCCCGATAATTTGCAATCAAGCACATGGGCTTGTTATCAACTTGGAAAAACTTACACGTCCGGGGATCTGTTAACGGCGTTAGGACAGTTCAATGATGTCAGCAGGACAATGGGAACGTTCATGGAAAACCACGACGTTGTGGTCCTGCCAACGAATGTGTTTCCTGCGCCTCTACTAGAGGACTGTTATCAATGCAATCCTTCGGAACCAATCACAGGCGCTCAGTATCAGGAAAATGTGTATTCTAATGACCATTTTCTCGCCCTAACTAATACGACTGGACAACCTTCAATAACCTTGCCCCTATATCAATCGAAAGATGGTTTGCCCGTAGGGGTTCAATTTGTGGGCCGTTGCGCTGAAGACTCTGTCTTACTCCAAATTGGAGCATTCTTTGAACAGGCAACACCATGGATCAATAGGCGTCCGGCCGTACATGTGAGCACTCAACAACATTCCAGCCCTCTTACTCTTGGCCTTTAACGCACGCTCTGTTCGAAATGTCGTTTACGGCGCTTCGTCCAGCGCATAACCCGCACCACGCACCGTGCGGATGAGGTCTTTGCCGCCGTGGGCGTTGAGGGCCTTGCGCAACCGGCGGATGTGAACGTCCACCGTGCGCGGCTCCACAAACACATCGCCGCCCCAGACCCGGCTGAGCAGGTTTTCCCGAGAGTACACCCGACCGGGGTTTGATGTGAGCACTTCCAGTAATTTGAAACACGTGGGGCTCAGGTGCACCGCATTGCCGTCACGTGTAACGCGGTAGGCCTCCAGATCAATGGCGACGCCGGCAAAACTTCTTATGGCGGTTTCACTGTGCAGATCACGCCGCCGTAACAGGGCCTGTACACGGGCAACCATTTCGCGCGGTGAATAGGGTTTGACCACATAATCGTCGGCGCCGGCTTCAAGACCCAGAACCCGGTCGCCTTCCTCACCACGGGCGGTCAGCATGATGATGGGCAGCTTGCTGGTCTTGGTACGGGAACGCAGAACCCGGCAGACCTCTATGCCGGAACGCTCCGGCATCATCCAGTCGATCAGTGCGAGGTCGGGGATCTCCATGTCGATGCGCTGCAGGGCTTCCTCGCCGTCCACAGCCAACTGAATGCGAAACCCGGCTTTCTCCAGATTGTAACGCAGCATTTCGGCCTGCGGTGCCTCGTCCTCGACAATCAAAATCAGCGGGAGCGACATGCCGAAAACTTCTCCTAACCTATCCGACCCATAACGTAATCGCGCGTGCGTTCGTCGCGGGGACCTTCAAAAACACGGTCCGTATCACCTTGCTCAACCAGCTGTCCCAGATGGAAATAACCTGTCTTGTCCGAAAGCCTGCGTGCCTGCTGCATGGAGTGGGTGACAATAACGATGGTGTATTGCGATTTCAACTCCGTGATCAGCTCCTCAATCCGCGCTGTGGCAATGGGATCAAGCGCTGAACAGGGCTCATCCATGAGAATGACTTCGGGCTGGACAGCGATAGCACGTGCAATGCACAGACGCTGCTGCTGGCCGCCGGAGAGGCTGGTGCCGGGTGCATCCAGACGGTCGCGAACCTCTTCCAGCAGCCCGGCACGCTCAAGACTGGTAAGGACAATATTGTTCATTTCATCGCGGCCTGCGGCCATGCCGTGAATTTTCGGACCATACGCCACATTGTCATAGATGGATTTCGGAAATGGGTTGGGTTTCTGGAACACCATGCCGATGCGGGTGCGCAACTGAACCACATCCTGTCCCGGACCATAGATGTTCTCACCGTCCAGATCGATGACGCCATCCACCCGACAGCCGTTGATAATATCATTCATGCGGTTAAGACATCGAATGAATGTGGATTTGCCACAACCCGAAGGGCCGATCAACGCCGTAACCCGGTTTTCCAGAATGTCCAGATTGACCTCACGCAGCGCCAGCTTGTGGCCGTAAAACACCGTGATATCGCTGGCCGACATTTTAACGACGGGTTCCGGCTGCACCGCACCCATGGGGTGAACGACCGAGGGCGGGGCATCGTTGATAATAGCTTCGGGAGTCACAATGGTCTTCATATCTGCGATATACATGATTTTTCCTACCAGCGAATTTCAAACTTTTTGCGCAACAATATGGCGGCCAGGTTCATCAGACAGGTGAACCCGAGCAGGACAAGGATTGCAGCGGCTGTCCGCTCGCCAAAGGCGCGTTCGGGAATGTCAGCCCACAGGAATACCTGCACGGGTAGTGCCGTTGCGGGATCCAGAATGCTGGTCGGCAGGTCCACAACAAAAGCCACCATACCAATCATCAACAAGGGTGCTGTTTCACCAAGCGCACGGGCAGTACCGATAATTGTTCCTGTCATTATCCCCGGCATGGCCAGCGGCAAGACCTGATTGAACACGGCCTGTACAGGGCTTGCACCCAGACCAAATGCCGCTTCACGAATTGACGGCGGCACCGCCTTGATAGCGGCGCGACTGCCAATGACGATGGTCGGCAATGTCATTAGCGCCAATACCATAC
>JAJFID010000415.1 GCA_021775325.1 Rhodospirillales bacterium | reverse complement strand
TTCGCCGAGGTTTCTCTGGAACTGGGTGGCAAGTCGCCGGTTATGGTGTTCGAGGATGCGGATCTGGAAAGTGCCGCCAACGGCATTATCGCCGGTATCTTTGGCGCAACAGGCCAGAGTTGCGTCGCCGGATCTCGACTTTATGTACAGGACAGCGTTGCCGATGAGGTGATCGGACGCATTGCCGATACCGCCAAGACCATCATCATCGGTGATCCGCTGGCAGACGAGACCCAGATGGGTCCATTGGCCACACCGGGCCAACTCGCCACAATCGAACGTGAGGTCGCTCACGCCCTTGAAGAGGGGGCCACGCTGGTTCACGGCGGCAAGCGTCCAACGCACCTGAACGCCGGGCTGTACTACGAGCCAACAATTCTGGAATGCCCGTCCCAGTCCACCAAAATTGTGGATACCGAGTTGTTCGGGCCTGTATTGAGCGTATTGCGATTCAAGGACGAAGATGAGGTTCTCGCCTACGCCAATGATACCAAGTATGGTCTGGCCGCCGGCATTTTCACCCGTGATGGCGCGCGCGCGCATCGTCTGGCAAAGGCTGTACGGGCCGGTATCGTCTGGGTGAACACCTATCGCGTGGTCTCGCCCATCGCCGCGTTCGGTGGTTTCAAGGACAGTGGTTATGGTCGTGAAAGTGGCGCTGACGCCATCTATGACTACACGCGCCCCAAGACAGTGTGGATCAACACGTCATCCGAGCCCATGTCCAACCCGTTTGTCATGCGCTAGTGGACAGAGCCTGTATATGACCGAAAACACCGGACCGCTGCGCAATATTCGGGTGCTCGACCTGACCCGTATCCTTGCCGGGCCTACAGGCACACAGATACTGGGTGATCTGGGTGCCGACGTGATCAAGATCGAGCGTCCGGCGGGTGGTGACGACACCCGCCAGTGGGGACCGCCTTTCCTGAAAGACAGGGATGGCAATGACAGCGATCAGAGCTCGTACTTTCTGGCCGCCAACCGCAACAAACAGTCCGTCGCCATCGACATTGCCAAGCCGGAAGGGCAGGCCCTGATCAGGGAACTGGCGTCGACATGCGATATCCTGATTGAGAATTTCAAGGTCGGCGGACTGGCCAAGTATGGGCTGTCCTATGACCAGTTGAAGGACGAGTTTCCGGGCCTCATATACTGCTCGATTACCGGTTTTGGTCAGACAGGCCCCTATGCCAAACGCCCCGGGTACGATTATCTGGTTCAGGGCATGGGTGGTATGATGAGCCTGACGGGTGAGCCTGATGGTGAACCCATGAAGGTCGGCGTCGGCATTGCCGACGTGGTCTGCGGCATGTATGGCGTGATCGGTATCCTTGCCGCGCTCAACCACCGCCAGTTAACCGGTGAGGGCCAACACGTGGATATGTCCCTGCTGGATACCCAGGTCTCGTGGCTGATCAATGAAGGCATGAACTATCTGGTGTCCGGCAACCTGCCCACACGTCTGGGCAACGCCCATCCCAATATCGTGCCCTATCAGTTGTTCCCGACCTCGGACGGGCATTTCATCCTGGCCGTCGGCAATGACGGCCAGTTCCAGCGCTTCTGTGAATTTGCAGGGCTGGACGGCGTTGCCGATGATTCCCGGTTTCGAACCAATCCGGACCGCCTGAGGAATCGCGATGCACTGGTGGAGATTATTCGCGATGCGACAGCACAACATTCCAGCGCCCACTGGATCGACGGATTGGAAAACTGCAACGTACCAAGTGGTCCTGTAAACAATCTTGAACAGGTGTTTGCAGACCCGCAGGTCATTGAGCGCCAGATGAAGATGACCATGGACCACCCTCATGCGCAGAGTGGTGACGTGGAGCTTATTGCCAATCCCATCAAGATGTCGGCGTCACCGGTATCGTATCGGCAGGCACCACCTGTCGTCGGCGAACACACCGCACAGGTGCTTAAATCGTGCCTTGGAGTTGGCGACGATGATCTGGCGAGATTGCTTGAGAATGGCGTCATTGGTGTACGTGATTGACCGTCACTTTGCGCACCCGGTTCAAGGGGTGTAACATAAACCGAAGGGGTGATGGCGGAACAGGGTATGAGTCAGCAGTTATTCAAGAAGGGCGATGTTATCTTCACGCAGGGTGAGGTGGGCGATACGGCGTATCTGATCCAGAAGGGTGCCATAGAGGTCTCGCGCACCACCCATGAAAAGAAAACCGTTCTGGGTACACTTAAGACTGGTCAGATTTTTGGCGAAATGGCCCTGATCAGTGATCAGCCCAGAACGGCAACAGCCATTGCGGCTGAGGACAGCGTCTGCTTTCGGGTCCCCACAAAAGTGTTTGAAAGCGAACTGGAGAAGTCCAGCGCCCTTATGCGGTCTCTGTTACGGACGTTCATCAATCACATTCGAAACCTGATGGCGCAACAGGAGGTGGCCAAGAAAAAAGCTATCGATGCAGAAGCCCGAGCCTTCGACGCACAGTCCGAACTGGACAAGCTAAAAGGTGTCGAGATTCATGCCGCCGATGAGGAGGGCGTCTATCACATTATTGAAGACTGAGTAATTGCCCGTTGCCCCCTTGATCTAACTCTTTCGGACCAACAGCCAGATGGCGTGCAGTGAGCCTGGAAAAAGGCCACACAGGGACAGAATGATATTGATAAAGAAGTGGAGCGACAGCCCGACTTTAAGGAAAGCGGCAATGGGCGGCAGAAATATCGCCAGAATGATGTGAAGAATATTCATAAATGTGACCTCGGTTGATTGTTTTGTTCGATTCCCCGGCCAAAAGTAACGCAGACGGACCGGGAAGCCAATATCCTGTTATGCAGAACCCTTTGTAGATTGCCATTCTGCAAGCACATCATGAGCACGCGCCTCGGCGTCCCGGGCATACTGGCCATCGTCGACCACAGGTGATGTGAGTTCGATCACGTAACCGTTGGGGTCGCGGAAATAGATGGAGTGGATGAAGCCATGATCAGCCACGCCGCGCGTGTGGATACCGTGTTCCTTGCCCTTCTCAAACATGGCGTGGAGCGTCTCATCATCGACCTCCAGGGCGATATGCAGGTCGTAATCGTGCTGATCATGGAAGTCAAAGGGCGAGCCCGGAACTTCAAAAAACGCCAGAAACGAGCCATCACCCAGGCGATAGAAGCTATGTAGCGCTTCGGTCTGGCGACCGGTCTTTGTTTCACCGATGGGGAAGGCATCTGCCAGTGGCAAACCAAGAAAGTCTTCATAAAACTGTCTTGTCTGCTCCGAATCACGACAGCGATAGGCATTGTGGTGCAGGCCTTTGATGCGCATGGGCTATGTTCCTGCGTTGACTAATTCAGGACAGGATAATCCATCCACAGGCGCAGTGATATTAATTTTTTGCCCCGTTGTCTGTTCGGAAACTTCAGAAAAAGCGTCAATGTCTTGATCTTGCTTTTTTCAGCACCGTCATTTTGTTGTAATTTCGGTGTGCTTTTGTTATATGGAATGCGCGTGGCTGCAGAATGTAGCCAAATCAAGCCCTTGGACTTTTTAAACTTATCCAACAGAAGGAGGATAGTAATATGACGGGCACAGCTAACAGACAGAGTATGGATCGTCGTCGGCCTGAC
>JAJFID010000414.1 GCA_021775325.1 Rhodospirillales bacterium | reverse complement strand
GCGCACAATGGCCCCGTCTTCCGAGCCGCAGACCTCTCGGCCCGCGTCCTGAAACCGTGTCGCAAGCTCAGGGTCCGCACCCTTGCGCGATACATTGATGCCCGGTTTGCCCGGGGTGTAGACCGCATAAAACCCGGTCAGGGACAGGCTGGTGGTCAGGCGGGCACCCTTCTCCGCCATGGCCGCATTGCGCACCTGGACCATGACCGCCGCACCCTCGGTCAAAGACGGATCGGACTTACCCTCACCCAGGGGCAGAAACCCGTCCCGCCCGTCGCCCACGTCCACAAAAGCACCACCGATGCCGGGCACCACGGACTTGATGCGCCCGAGCATGATATCGCCCGCCCGTGCGCCTGCGTCAGGCCGTTCAATGCGCAGGTCCACCAGCGCACCGTCCTCCAGCAGCGCCAGACGGCGCTCACGGGTCAGACAGTCTATGAGCAGTGTCTGTGATGCCATGTCTCAGGCCCCGACGGCACTCGGCGTATCACGGTCCACAGCAAAGCCGTTGCCGCGCAGCGCCTGCACCACCTCGTACACGGGCAGGCCGACCACGTTGGTATAGGAGCCGTTGATGCTTTTCACGAACCGCGCGGCGCGGCCCTGAATGGCATAACCACCGGCCTTGCCGTCCCATTCGCCCGAGGCCAGATAGTCGGCGATCTCGTCTCTGTGCAGCTTTTTCATCATCACCGCCGTCATCACCACCTGTGAGATGACTTTGCCCTCAGGTGTGATCAGCGCGAAGCCGCCATAAACCCGGTGACGCCGCCCCGACAGCAGCTTCAGGCACGCCCGCGCCTCGTCTTCGCTGCCCGCCTTGGGCAGGATACGACGACCACAGGCCACCACCGTATCCGCCGCCAACACGTATGCCCCCTCCGCCTCTTTACGCCCGGCGACGACTGTCGCCTTGGCCCGGGCCAGCCGTTCGGCCAGCACCCGCGGCAGCTCGAACTTGGCCGGAGTCTCGTCAATGTCGGCGGCAATAATGGCGTGCGGTGACAGGCCCACCTGGGCCAGCAGGTCGGCGCGGCGCGGCGATGCCGAGGCCAGAACAAGTTTGTGTTGAGGGGCTGAGGTCATCGCCTCTCCCAACAGGTCAGGTCTATTTGAAACGGAAGGTAATACGACCCTTGGTCAGGTCGTAGGGTGTCATCTCGACGTTCACCCGGTCACCGGCCAGCACGCGGATACGGTGTTTGCGCATCTTGCCGGCGGTATGGGCGAGGATTTCGTGTTCGTTATCCAGAATCACCCGGAACATGGCATTGGGCAAAAGCTCCGTAACCGTTCCGGTGAACTCGAGTACATCTTCTTTAGCCATGCGGCTCCCTTTAACTGCTCTATCGGACAACCCGCGCAGGCGGCGGGTCAGATTGGGCGGGAAAATGGAGCGAAAGCACAAGAAAATCAAGCCCTTGCAGACACGAAATGGTCTTTTTGTGTGATTTCAGAGGTTTAATGGCAAAATCAGAGTGTATGAGGCAATGAAACTGCCGGACCGGGACGCAGCACGGGCCAGACCGCCGGGGTTCATATCAGTGGCGTGCGTGATATCACTATGATATCATACCGATATCAATCTACGCAGGAGGCATCATGGGCACCATGACATTCACGGTCAGGATGGACGAGGACGATGTGAAGGACATCGACGCACTGGCCAGCAAAAACGACCGATCCAGAAACGATATCGTCAAGGAGGCACTGGCCGAGAGGCTGGCCTTCGAGGCGGTGCAGACGGCGCGCATCCGGCGCGGACTGGCAGACGCCGAGGCGGACAGGTTTGCCGGTGCGGACCGCATCAGTGGTGTGCTTGGAAAATATGCGCCAGCCTCGCGAGACAAACCAGTCCCGTCAGACAATTCAGCGTAACACCTGTGCACCTGCGCTGGACCGAGGAGGCCGTTTCCAATCTGGAAGCCATCGCCGACTACATCGCCCGCGACGATCCGGCCAGGGCACACCGGGTGGTCAATACCACCCATGACTATGTGGTGGACCAGTTGTCCCAGTTCCCGGAGATCGGCCGTCCCGGCCGGGTACCGGATACCCTGGAACTGGTCATGCCCGCCCTGCCCTTTATCGCCGCCTATCGAATCGAGGACAGCACCGTGCAGGTTCTCGCCATCCTGCACACCCGTCGTAACTGGCCCGATGGATTCTAGATCGGATGAATTCTAAACCGGAGAAGGCCATGACCGTCAATTCCATTGACCCCAATTCCATTAGTATTTTTACCATCGGCTTTACCAAGTCCACGGCCGAGCATTTTTTCACCCGGCTAATACAGGCACGAATCGAGCGCGTGATCGACGTGCGCCTGAACAACACCTCGCAACTGTCAGGTTTTGCCAAGGGTAAAGACATGGGCTATTTCCTGCGCGCCATCGGCGACATGGACTACGTCCACGAACCCCTGCTCGCCCCCACGGACGATATCCTGACGGCCTTCAAGAAAAACCGCGGACCCTGGCCCGTGTACGAACGCCAGTTCCTGGACCTCATGGATGCCCGAAAGATCGACGAACGTCTCAGCCCCGACCTGTTCCACCACGGCTGCCTGTTATGCAGCGAAGACAAACCCCACCACTGCCACCGCCGGCTGGTGGCGGAATATCTGAATGACAGGTGGGATGGGGGGATTGTTGTGCGGCATTTGTGAGGGGGGGGGCGTGAATGACAATCATTTTCTGATAATCAAAACACTCTTTTCCACAAATTTCACCCCTTACACCATGACCCCATCCTACGTCCTGCAGATGTGTTAGTTGATGGGAGAAGGGGCACTCTAGACGATCCTCAAACACCTTCGTAACTCTGAAATTAGTGCATTAGTTGCATCTTGAATTTCAGCTATCCTATGCGGATCAGGTTGATGCGGTCGACGTTCAAAATTGCCCCCCGAAGCTGCTCGAGAAAGGTTCGTCAGCAATACGTCGCAATTCCGAGATAGCTTATGCCCCTTCAATCTTAAATCGTAGATGTCGTTTCCAATTTTTTTTCTTTGGCCTTTTATTCTCGATTCATGGACCCTTGCATTCTCTTCTGTCAATTCTGTAGCCCAATACGTAATTGCCGCGTCCTCCAACCTAAGAGCACATAGTTCAACGTCCTGAATTCGTTGGCGTATCTCGATTCGACTGTTAGCTCGAGTGTTTAGTACCCAGCTTAGACCGCCGCCAACCAAGGCCCCTATCACCGAACTGTATATCGCGATATATAGATCCGGCACTTCAGTTATTCACGGCATCTTCAGTGGGTGTTGCAGTATCTATGTAATCCCAAATCTCGAGAACCAACGATTCGTCCTTGCTGGATAGTTCCAGTATTTCGTGGAGCCTATCTATTGTGAAGTAACCGTGGCGTACCAGCCCCCCAAACGCCTCCTCCAAGAACGAGGACCCAAAACCCTCTGCATCATCAAGTTCAACAACAACGAGCTCGCCGGTTGCCAATGCATCCCTCAAAATTTCCTCACGGAACTTCTCACCAGAAAATGGTCCGTCGGCGTGATATCTACCAGCAGGGGTATCAGTAAATTCTTCTGCAATGTTTATACGCATTCAAAACGCCTTAAACTTCTGGCAAACACACTTCCCATTGAATGAGTGTACCACCAATGTCAATCGGGTGACTAATTATCTGCTCTCGCTGTTTCCGATCTGTTTCTTGCGGGCGAAAAATGTACTCTCCTGTTCCACTCAGAATCCTCATACGCCCGTCATCGACGAGCTTTGTATAATTCCGAATATCACGAAAGAGTCCGTAACCTCGATTGTCCAAATCCGTACGCGATCGATGTAACTCCATTGCAGCTCGAATTCGAGCCCCATCATCATCCTTTAATCCCAACTTGTCTAAAATACCGTTAATCTTCTCTCGAGTGTGTTTCCTTGGGAGTGTAACGGGTATCCCAACACCTTGATCATAAAACATAATTGTTAAACGGCGATCCGGTTGACTATATGAACCTGCCATCCACCATTGCTTCTTTAGTATAGGAATTTCATAGCTCTCGCCTTCTGGATACGCATGATTACTCACATTCGACATCGCTTCAGTTAACGCTCGGTACAGGTTCGATGCTTCTGGAACTGGGCCGGCGATGCTTTCTATCGCACTGCGAAGCTGTTTTGCCTTATCTCCGAGCGCTGTATTATCAGAGCGAAAGCGAACGAACTTAATATCCGCTTCATCCGATTGTCCGAAACTCGGAGGATTATCAACGTCGAGGAGATCAAAAAGGCCCATTTCATCAAACAATCGACAAACATTTTGGTCCCAACTCTTGGATTTGACGACATGCATGCGAAAATCTCGCAATCTTCGCCACCTATCCAATTCTGCGGCGAGAAGAAGCGCTCCTGCCGGGCCAACCTCTCTTAACGTCCGAAAATCTGCGTATACCCACTGTTTGTCGCGAATAGCAAGTTCGCGGAATCTCGTAATAAAAGCCATTACTTCGCCGTGATATCCATCCAAACTGAATTTTGGCGGCAACGGTATCCGCTGCTGTTTTGCTGTCGACCGTCCTGTTTGAAACTTGTGCTTGGAATTGCTCCCATACTTTCGGCGATGCTTGGCCTTGTCCAAACTTATCAACCTACGGCTTTCGAGTTTCCTCTGTCGGCGTCGGAGATAAAGTCTCTGATCAAAACTTAGGAGCTTCAATTCTAATTACCGGTTCATACGTAAGTTGAAAGTGCATTACTCTCCAAATATCTAGGAGCACTCATACTTATTCAACCTTAGATTATAGTCGAAAATTTTTACGACTAATTTGCTTAGCAAGAACTCACGTGAGTGTACTGACAATTCGCCCCCGTTAGCACGACTTGCAGAACTCACGAGAGACAAAAGTTATTTCGGCGTAATTTAAGCCGAAGCAAAAGGTTAGAGCACCATCAAACTGAGAAGTTTGGCAGCCGGCTGTATCCGAGAATTGACTCCAGACAGGTATCGTCGAAGCCCTTCAATTCCTCATCGCTCATGAGACCGATATCATGCAAGTCTTGGGCGGACTCGTGCAGAGCCGCAAAGGCATCTGATTTATAGGTCTTAGTCAACGTACATCACCCCAAACAAGGCATACTGGCATTTCACAATTATAACATGATCTTCTGGCACGTTACACCACTTCGAAAAATCTTGACTTTTTCCCAGTTTTATGCTATTATTCCTATTCGATCTTTTCCATTGTGAATATGAAGTAGCATTGCGTGCGGGGATATCGCCTCTGTGCGCCTTGTGCAGCCAGCGGTGATACGTCGGGTACCATATTCCCCTGAAATCAGGAAAATGTGGTTACAAGTCTACATTTTGTAACAGTTTTTGTCTACATTGTAACACTGTCGATATCGTGTAACTTACTGATACAGAACGGTTTATTGACACATTTTCCATAATATCGAGGAGTTATGTGAACAATGTGAACTTTCGTCGGCAGGTGTATGCCAGACTGAACAGGAAATTGCTTCTTCAGCAATGTCTGAGTCGGCGTTTTTGCGTTGCGGTAAGCCATCAATTGTCCGAGGGCGGCACCGCCGCCCGTTGCATGTACAGGGTATTGCTTTACTGCAATGCCCGAGTCATGGGGCGAAGGACCTGCTTTTCGCCCGGCGCGACTCGGTCATTGATAAATCAATACCCTGTTCGCGTTCGAACATTGATTCTCGAGGAATCAATGTCCTTAGCATTGCCTCTATGTGTCCTGTGACGTCCGGCGCGGGAACCGCTCCTTCAGCCGCTCCATGAGCTGGTCGCGGACCTGGCGGAAGGCGTCCAGTTTGGTTTCTCGTTTTTCGCTCTCGATGATGCTGGGATCAAAGGTGTTCCAGAATTCCACCTCGCAGGACATCCAGCGGGTCATCTCCACCGCCTTGTGCTGGGCCTCGGGTGACAGCGAGATCACCAGGTCGAAGTAGTCGTCCTCCATGTCATCAAAGGTCTTGGCGTTGTGCCGGGCCAGATCGATGCCGATCTCGTCCATGACCGTGATGGCGTAACCGTCGATCTCCGTAGAATGCACACCCACGCTGTCCACATAGATGCGGTCGCCGTGCAGGAACTTGAGCATGGATTCCGCCATGGGCGAGCGGATGGAATTCATGGTGCAGCAGAACAGCACCGCCGTGGGAGCCCGGGCCGGACTGCCGTCCGTTGGATCATCGAATTTGCTGGGCGGTGTGGGGCTGTCGAAGGCGGGGCTGATGCGTACCGGCTCCTGATGCTCCACGTCGTTGTCAACGGGTTTGGGATCATCATCCGCCGGGCCGTTGTCCGCGGCATCATCCGCTGGTTCGTCACTCATAGAACCGGCGCCGGCGTTCATCTCTGTGGGATTACTCATGGATTTGATCTAGCGGGCATGCAGGACGCAGATCAGCGTGAACAGCCGGCGGGCCGTGTCCACGTCGATCTCGACCTTGTCGGTGAGCCGGTCGCGCAGCAGTTCCGCGCCCTCGTTATGCAGACCCCGGCGCGCCATGTCGATGGTTTCGATCTGCGACGGTGCCTTGGTCTTGATGGCGTCGAAGTAGCTCTCGCAGATCATGAAATAGTCGCGAATGATGCCGCGGAAGGATTTCAGCGACAGCGTGATGATCGTCAGGCTGTTATCATCTGAGTCCATGACATCGAAGATCAGGCGGTTTTCCTCAACGCCCAGGCTGACGTTATAGGGGCCTTTCACGATATCGGCGGGGGCAAACCGGTTTTCCTCGATCAGGTCGAAGATCGCCACCTTGCGCTCGTGCTCCACCTGGGGGCTGCGGCGCAGCACGGACTTTTCGTCCAGTGTGATCTGTGCAATGCGCTGGTTCTGGGGCACGCGTGACTCCTGTCTCCCGTATGCCGGGGCCTATTTCTGGTCCACACGCTGGTTCATACGGATGTCGATAGACAGCGCATGGGCACCCAGACCTTCCGAGCGGGCAAAGGTTGCCGCAGCCGGACCGATGTTGGCAAGCGCTTCTGTATCGCAGCCCATGAACGAGGTGCGCTTCATGAAGTCGAGCACGCCGAGGCCGGACGAAAACCGCGCACTGCGCGCCGTGGGCAATACGTGATTGGGCCCGGCCATATAATCGCCCAAAGCCTCCGGGCTGTGGCGGCCGAGGAATACGGAGCCCGCATTGCGCACCCGGGTCATGAGGGATTCGGGGTCCGAGACGGCCAGCTCCAGATGTTCGGGTGCGACCCGGTCGATGATGGATATAACCTGCTCGTCGGTTTCGACCACGATCACGGCACCAAAATCGTGCCAGCTCTGACGGGCGATCTGGCTGCGCTCCAGGGTTTCCAGATGGCCGTCAACGGCGCGACAGACGGCGGTGGCGAAATCCGCATCGCGGGTAACAAGAATGGACTGGGAGGAGACATCATGTTCGGCCTGGGACAACAGATCGGCGGCGATCCAGGCGGGATCGTTATCGCCATCGGCGACCACCAGAATCTCCGACGGTCCGGCGATCATGTCGATGCCCACGGTGCCGAACACCTGACGTTTGGCCGCCGCCACATAGGCGTTGCCCGGCCCGACGATCTTGGCCACAGGCGGGATGGTTGCCGTACCGTAGGCCAGCGCGGCAATGGCCTGGGCGCCACCGATGCGGTAGATCTCGGTAATGCCCGCCACGTCCGCTGCCGCCAGCACCAGCGGGTTGAGTGCATTGTCCGGCGTCGGCACCACCATGACCATGCGCTCCACCCCCGCAACCTTTGCCGGGATGGCGTTCATGAGCACGGACGACGGATAACTGGCCGTGCCACCCGGCACATACAGGCCCACCGCCTCGATGGCGGTCCAGCGATAACCCAGCCGTACACCCGCCTCATCGGTGAAATCCAGACCTTCGGGCATCTGGTGTTGGTGATAGGCGGTAATGCGTTCCGCCGCCATTTCCATGGCCGCCAGGGTTTCCGTATCACACTGGTTGCGGGCACTGTTGATCTCGTCCGCCGTGAAGGCCATGTCATCGGTGGTGAGGGAAAAGCGATCGAATTTCCGGGTATAGTCGAGCACGGCATCGTCACCGTGGGCCCGGACTTCGGCCAGAATGCTGCTGACCGCGTCGTTCACATCGGCCGATGTCTCGCGCTTGCCCAGCAGGAACGCGGCAAACGCCTGTTCGAACCCGGCGTCGCGCGTGTTAAACCATGTGGGCTGGTTGGCGGGCGGACCGTCTGGACTGGTTTCAGGGGCACCCATCAGGCCGCCCTGCCCTTGCTTTCAACCGCATCGCGGAAGCGGGCGATCCAGTCGTTAATTTCGGTGGGCCGCGTTTTCCACGCGGCACGATTCACGGCCAGCCGCGATGTGACCTGGGCCAGGACCTCGATCTCCACCAGATTGTTGGCTTCCAGCGTGGCACCGCTTGAAACCAGATCAACGATCCGGCGGCACAGCCCCAGCGTGGGGGCCAGTTCCATGGCACCGTTGAGCTTGATGCATTCCGCCTGCACACCACGGGCGGCAAAATACTTCCGGGTGATTTCCGGGTATTTGGTGGCCACACGCACACTGGACCAGGTCTGCGGATCGTCCGCATCCACCAGTGCTGCCGGTTCGGCCACGGACAACCGGCAATGACCGATATCCAGGTCAAGCGGCGCGTAGATTTCGGGGAAATCGAACTCCATGAGCACATCATTACCGGCCACACCCAGATGGGCCGCACCAAAAGCGACAAAGGTCGCCACGTCGAAACTGCGCACGCGGATGATATCCACGTTGTCGATGTTGGTGGTAAAACGCAACTGGCGCGAGCCCTCGTCATCAAACGCGGCTTCCGGGCGGATGCCCACATGATGAACCAGCGGCATCACTTCTTTCAGGATGCGCCCCTTGGGCAGGGCCAGAACAAGTTTTTCGTTTGCCAGATTGCTCATGTGTCTCTCGAGTCGGTCGGTGTCACCAATGCCTGTCCTTTACGGTCTACAGAGCCAATATGCTGGACAGGCGCGGGCGTGTCATATCGTGTTTTACGGGCAAAAACCAGTGCAGACCGTGAATCATCCATTTTTGGTGTAATAGCCATCACACTTTTGCGGTTTTTCGGGATTCCCGGCCCCAAATGTGCCATACTGAACATATCAAATTTAAAGTGGGGCGACCTGTATACGTGTCGCCGAAGGAAGATAGGGCTATGACAAACGAACAGCAACAATCGGATGATGCTTCAAACGAAGTCACGATCCTCAACCCGGATGGCTCCGTTCAGCACCGTTACAACGCGAACGACGTTCAGAAGAGGCCAGCGCAAAACACGGCGGAACCGGCACCTGTCGACGCGGCGAAACCTGCCGCGGCACCGACTCCGCCTGCCCCGAGCGCAGGCAGCGTGCCCCGCGATACCAGCCTCGCGTTACAGAAACGACTTAATGCGGAAGCGGCACAGTCGGCCGAGGATCAGGCCGACGAACTGGCCGATGCCATCTACACCAAGTTCATGAGCCTGCTGTCTGACAGTATCGCCGAAAAAGGTGGCAATCTGACCATGGATGATGTGGCCGAAATGGGTGAGGCTTTCACCGAACAGCTCAGCGGTATCAAGGAGACCTTCCTCAGCGCTGTCGAGTCCTACACCATGGCCCGGGAACAGAACCGGGTCAGCAGCGAACGCGGTAACGTGTTCCACCGTATTATGGTTCATCCCTTCGAAGCACGGCTTACAACGGAGAAAGACCTGAAAGACAAACCCGATCACCTGTCCAGGCGCATGCTGCCGGGATTTTACAATGTACTGTCCATGATGTTCGGCCCGCCAAAACTCAGCCGATACGAACAAAAAGCGAAGACGGTCGTTGATCATCTGCTGAAACAGAACAACGGTGAGATTGAATGGGAGGATGTGTATAAGTCACATGAGATGCGCCGCATATCCCTGCGTTCGCTGATTGATATCGCCAAGCACTTCAAGAATACGGAAAAACGCCTCGACTGGATGGTCGCCATGGTCAACAGCAATATGATCCCGCTTGAGGACGGCAAGCTGTCCGCAGGCTGGCAGTTTACCCGCGAAACCGCAGAAGCCCTGCTTCGGGACCTGTTCCATGACCTGCATCATGCGCTGCAAAACCAGGCTGCGCGGCAGAAATTTTCGGAAGAACTGGGTGCCGATACGGTTGGCGTACTGGATTCCGTGACCCGGCGTTTCTGCTAAACCGCGTTATTCGCTGAATTGTGTTATTCGCTGGCACGCGTGATGTGCGCACCACAGGCAGCCAGTTTTTCAGGCAGCCGCTCATAACCCCGGTCAAGGTGATAGACCCGGCTCACGACCGTTTCATCAGATGCCGTCAGGCCTGCCAGAACCAGCGACACGGATGCTCTCAGATCCGTCGCCATGACCGGTGCCGCCGACAACTGCTCGACACCACGGACAATGGCCGATGCGCCATGAACATTGATGTTGGCACCCATGCGGCACAACTCGGGCACATGCATGAACCGGTTCTCGAAGATGCTCTCGGTAATCATGGATGCACCGTCAGCCACAGACAGAAGCGCCATGAGCTGGGCCTGCATGTCGGTCGGGAACCCCGGATAGGGCTCGGTCATGATATCAACACCACGCAGCCGGCCATTGGTGCGTGAAACCATGAGGGAACCCGCCTCCCGGTCTTCGACAATATCCACGCCGCACTGGGTCAGCACCTCGGCCACGGATTCGATCAGGTCCAACCGTGTCCCCGTCAGTTTCAGCTCGCCACCCGTTATGGCGGCGGCGACAGCGTAACTGCCGGTCTCGATGCGATCCGGTACAACGGCGTACTCGGCACCATGCAGACTGGAAACACCCTGCACTTTCAATGTATCCGTACCAATGCCCTCAATCTGCGCGCCCATAGCCACCAGACAGTGGGCCAGATCGGTAATTTCGGGCTCGCGGGCAGCATTGGAGATCACGGTTTCGCCCTCGGCCAGGGTGGCCGCCATCAGTGCGTTTTCTGTACCGCCAACGGTGACAAAGGGAAATACTATATGGCCACCCTTCAAACCACAATCGGGGGCACGGGCATCTACGTAACCTTCTTCCAGAGTGATATCTGCGCCCAGTTGCTGCATGGCTTTCAGATGCAGATCAACGGGTCTGGTACCAATGGCACACCCACCCGGCAATGATACCCGGGCATGACCGGCACGGGCCAGCAGCGGCCCCAATACCAGAACCGACGCACGCATTTTGCGGACCAGTTCATAAGGTGCCGTGGTTTCGGTTATGGTCGGCACAGTCATGCGACACATACTCAGGGGACCTTCCCCGCCATTGCGGTGAACATCCACACCGAGGCTTTCCAGCAGGCTCGCCATGCTGGCGATATCGGCCAGATCCGGCAGATTGGTCAACGTCAGTGATTCAGCACTGAGCAGGCTTGCCGCCATCAGCGGCAGACCCGCATTTTTTGCGCCACTGATCTGAATGGTACCGTCGAGCGGAACGCCGCCGCGGATGAGAATCTGGTCCATGCTGGTTAACTACTGTCTTTCGGTTGCTGTCCTGTGGAGAACAGGTCACTTGTGTTCAGCGGCGGTGATAGAACTGCTTTGAGGCCAAAATATGGCGTCCGCCTGTGGCGCAGCTGACTGGTTACAGTCTGGGTAACGTCACCCCGAGTTGTCCCTGATACTTGCCAGCGCGGTCTGCATAACTGGTTTCACACATTGAGTCAGCCTTCAGAAACAGAAACTGACACGCGCCCTCATTGGCGTAGATCTTAGCGGGCAATGGCGTTGTATTGGAAAACTCCAGCGTCACATGCCCCTCCCACTCGGGCTCCAGTGGCGTCACGTTGACGATGATGCCGCAACGGGCGTAAGTGGACTTACCGAGACAGATCACCAGAATGTCGCGGGGAATGCGGAAATACTCCACCGTCCGGGCCAGTGCAAAGCTGTTGGGTGGAATGATGCACACATCCGTATCGCGCTCCACAAAGCTCTGGTCGTTAAAAGCCTTCGGATCGACCGTAATTGAATCCACATTGGTGAAAATCTTGAACTCGTTGGACACCCTGGCGTCGTAACCATAGGAAGACACGCCATAGGATATGGTGCCCTCGCGTTTCTGGGCGTCCACAAAGGGTTCGATCATTCCGTCACTGTTGGCTTTGTCACGGATCCAGGTATCGGGCATTACGGGCATGCGCGCCCTCCTTATTGATTTACTGATTACACCTGCCCAAGGTACGGATTGCTTGTATCGGATGGTTGGTCTGGGCTCAAGCCCGTGATGTTAAGGACTTGAAAAAGCCGGATATATCGCCCGTGGCGAGCCTGTTACTCCGCGTTGTCGGGCTGAATTGGCGAATCGGTTGCGGGTTCTTCTGAATCCCCGTCATCACTGGCAATTCGCCCGCGCGCCTGTTGTTTGCGCCGGTGCAGATTATCACGCAACGCCTTGGCCTGACGTTCCGCCCGGGCGTCCTGACTTGCCTGTCCGCGGGCAGAGCTTCCGGGCGGCGGTTTCGGCTGGTTTCCCATGTCACAGGACTCCTCGATTGATCCGTTGCTGTTCAGGTTTGCCATGTCATTCAAGGACTTTCAAGCGACTGACAATTTCGTGCGTTCACAGGGATGCAACGCTTGCCACGGATGCTGAGCTATGGCATGTTCCGCCCGCTTTGATAGCAATGCCGCCGTAGCTCAGGGGTAGAGCACACCATTGGTAATGGTGAGGTCCACAGTTCAAATCTGTGCGGCGGCACCACCTTTCCAAAATCATACCTGTCTGAAGAGGTCCTAGTAGTTCTCGCTAGGCTTTACCGTCTCTTTTTTCCAAATTTCGTATACCGTGGCTGGCGTCAGTGATTTCCCATATTTTCTGGCAAAGGAATACCGCACTAGCAACAACCAAACTGGACAGATTGCCAAACCCATCACAAGAATTATCCTGAGAAGATACCGAAAGATTGGATCATCGTCTCCAAAAGCAGGAGAGTAAAACTCCAACCCGCAAACAAGAAGGCCAAAGGATAGCCATAGGCCGAGTGAACTCAAGCTACCAAGCGGGCCTGCACCAATTAGGTAGGACCAGTTTCTCCACACCTGTATTTCATTTGAATTGGACGCCTTGGACCCTGGAAGAGTGCGAAGTAGCTCATTTACATCTCTTTTGTGAGAAATCACACCAAGTGCTATCAACACGATGAAGATTGCCAGTAATGCGCCGCCATCTCCAACAACATCTCCCCATATATGACTGACAAGCAGATAAACAATCCCGCAACCCAACGAACCTAGGCCAATCTCAATGGTTCTTTTGTTCGTATTGCCGAAGTAGGATTTAAGCCAGTCTTCGTATGTGCCACTCAATTCTATCGGCACTTC
>JAJFID010000413.1 GCA_021775325.1 Rhodospirillales bacterium | reverse complement strand
TGGATTTCCACAATGCTGGTGTGCCCACGGTGGATTACGGCAACAACATCCGACAAGTGGCGTTCGACGAGGGTCTGGAAGATGCTTTTGCGTTCCCCGGATTTGTTCCCGCCTACATCCGTCCGCTGTTCTGCCGCGGCATCGGCCCGTTCCGCTGGTGTGCCCTGTCCGGTGATCCGGAAGACATCTACAAGACCGATCAGAAGGTGAAAGAGATTCTGCCCGACAATACACACCTGCATAACTGGCTGGATATGGCACGCGAGCGCATCAGCTTCCAGGGCCTGCCGGCGCGCATCTGCTGGGTCGGTCTGGGCGACCGTCACCGGCTGGGGCTGGCGTTCAACGAGATGGTCAAGTCAGGCGAGTTGAGTGCGCCGGTTGTGATCGGTCGCGATCATCTGGACTCGGGCTCTGTGGCGTCACCAAACCGCGAAACCGAATCCATGAAAGACGGCTCCGACGCGGTGTCTGACTGGCCGTTGCTGAATGCGCTGGTCAATACAGCGTCCGGCGCGACATGGGTCAGCCTGCATCACGGCGGTGGCGTGGGGATGGGCTTCAGCCAGCATGCCGGAATGGTCATCTGTGCCGATGGCACCGACGAGGCCGCCAAACGGCTGGAACGGGTGCTCTGGAATGATCCGGCGTCTGGCGTCTGGCGTCATGCGGACGCGGGTTACGAGACAGCCATCGAGTGCGCAAAAGAGCATGGCCTGAAACTGCCGGGGGTTTTGTAGGCACGGAAGGTGTAGAGTGGGGCACCGCTACTGGCGTGCGTTCTTCCCGGCATCAATCTTCGCCTGTTCCTTGAGCCATTTGACAAAGGTTCTGACCGGCGGTCGTAGCGGGTTCTGCTCCGTATGGATGTAGAAGTATCCCGCGGATTCTTCCGGAAAAAGCTCGATGAGCTGGCCTGAGTTAATTTCATCCCTGACCCATTGCCGTGCCGAATAGGTTATACCTTCGCCATCGCATACTGCCTCCAGGATCAGATTGCCCGGCATGTGTGAGATCATCAACGGTTGATCAATCGAGACGCCATGGCGAAAAAACCAGTCCGCAACCTCGTTGGTGCCCAGTTCCTGAAACCACGGGAAGTGAAGCAACTGGGCCGGGTCGGTTATGTCCCTGTTGCCGACGATGGACGGTGCGCCAACGACGATCAGGTCGTATTGTCCGATAACATCGCGATCATCTGTAAGGTGTTCGCGGCGGCAGTAACGAATGGCAACATCCATACCGCCGGGTTTCATATCGACAAAATACCCCGTCGGGTTAAGCAGCAGGGTAATGTCCGGGTTCCGGGTTTGGAAATCACCAATTCTGGGCATTAACCATTTCACGGCAAAAACCGGTGACATCGTGACCTGTACCGGGCGGGAGGAATCTGCGCCCGTCAATGCTTCGATGCCGTTGCGAATAACGGAAAAACCTTTGTCCAGATCACTGGCGAGACTGGCCCCCTCCGCAGTCAGGGCAATGCCACGACCTTCCCGAACAACCAGTGATACACCCAGATGCGCTTCCAGGGATTTGACCTGCTGACTGACCGCCGCGTGTGTCACATTCAAGCGCGTGCCAGCCTTTGAATAACTGCCGGTCTCGGCGACGGCAGAAAACGACCTGAGGCTGCCAAGAGATGGGAGTCTGGACCATATCATGTGTAAAATAATCTTACATGTTTGATATTTTAATTATTCGCACTAGACCAATTAATACTGCATGATGTCAATAAATATGGGGCATTGATTAGATCGGTTGCCTCGAGATATAAGAATTTATTACATTTATGTGGGTCATTGAAACAAGCGAGCAGGACATGTCTGAAACTTCTGAAACACATGAGGGCGGCTGCTTATGCGGCGCGGTCCGGTACGCTTTTACCGGTGAGCCGGTTTATTCGGCCAACTGTCATTGCCGGTCCTGCCAGCGCGCCGTCGGGGCCGGTTTTGTCACATGGACGGCCGTAAAAAAAGAGGGTTTCGCGGTAACACAGGGAGAGATCAAATACTGCGAAACGTCGCCGGGCATGCATCGCGGTTTTTGTGACCAGTGCGGCAGTTCGCTTGAAGGGCATGGCGATGACTGGGATGAAAACTACGTGACATCTGCGTCTCTTGACGATCCAACCATCGCAACGCCAACGACAAATGTATTCCTCGACCATCAGCAACCCTGGGTGCGTATCGACGAATCCCTGCGGTGTTACGAGAAATTTCCCGACTGACATAACGTTGCTGGAACAGGAGGCCCCCGTGGCAAAAACCTTTATGGAGATGGCCGAAGAGGCCATGGCCAAAGCCCATGAAATCAGCGCCGAAGCCGCACTGATAGAACTGGATCAGGAGTCGAGCGTCCTGCTGGTGGATGTTCGGGACGCCGAGGAAGTCAGGATTACCGGTCTTGGCGAGGGGGCCCTCAATGCACCGGGCAGATCGATCGCGTGGAAGGCCGACCTGGAGATTGACGAAGAGTACCGCGATCCGGAACTGCAGGATCGCACGCGCCGGATTCTGACCACCTGCGGCTCGTCGCCTTGTTATCGCGGTGCCAGCGCTGCGAACGTACTCACGGAAATGGGGTTCCAAAATGTTTCTTATGTACAGGGTGGCATGAAAGCGTTACTGGCCGCCGGGTTGCGCACGTCCTAATCCGTCAGAGCCGCTTTCTGTTCAGCCTTGAATCCGACAATAACGTCCGCATCGTTGATGAATACGGGCCGTTTGATCAAGGCCGGATGTTTTACCAGAAGGGCGACAAGGTTGTCGTCTGATCCATACTCTTTGTCGGCATCGTCGAGATTGCGCCAGGTTGTGCCGCGACGGTTAAGGAGTACATCGGACCCGACGGCGTTCAGCCAGCGCCGGACATCATCCGCGTCCAGCCTATCCTTGCGGACGTCACGGTACTCATACGCGATGCCCTCGGCATCCAGCCACCTGATCGCATTTCGACAGGTGTCACAGTTCTTCAGGCCATAGACGATCATCATTTCTTTCCTGCCGATTCGTTTTTTGCATCCTGCACAGCACGTCTGGTTTCGTCCAGACTTTGAAGGCTGCCATCCCTGCAAATGTCTATGAACCAGACAGTGAACTCAGCCGTCGCCTTGCCGGGTGATTTACGTGTGAACAGTCTATGGGGGCTCGGAAGAGTCGGGGCGGGGACGGATCGCT
>JAJFID010000412.1 GCA_021775325.1 Rhodospirillales bacterium | reverse complement strand
CAGCGTTTCGGTCGGACAATAGTTGAACAATGGCCGTTCTGGCGTGCTGCTTTGCCGTTTCAGTCCATTCCGCATTGGCTTCCAACTGGCCACCGGCCGTCAACTCACTCAGTTGAATATTCATGGGCATCAACAGAACACGAGGCTGCGTGTCTGTACGGGTCAGTTCGGCACTTGTGTAAAATGACGTTGTCTGGCAGCCAGACAAGAACAGTACGGCGCAAAACAGATTGACTGCCCAGAGCCGCGCCCATGATTTCTTTTTCAATTTTCCCATCCCCATGGTGAGTTATATTATTAATTTGCTCCATGCACTATAAATTCACGCAAGTGTTGTGTCCAATAAATCAGGCTTGAGACGGTGTTCTTGCGTGATATCATTTTGAATTCCTGAAGTGGCCAGCTTGCATTCAAATCAGCGGGGGGAAATTTTGAATACTCCAGAAAACCAGACCGCCATCGGCATCATCGGTGGCAGCGGTGTTTATGACATTGATGGCCTGACCAATACCCGCTGGCAGCGGGTGGAGAGTTCATTTGGCGAACCCTCGGACGAGCTGTTTTTTGGTGAGCTGGATGGCCAGCAACTGGTGTTTCTGCCGCGCCATGGCCGCGGCCACAAACTGACACCGGCCACCGTCAACTACCGGGCCAATATCGATGCCCTGAAGCGGGTCGGTGTGCGGGAGATCATATCCGTCAGCGCCTGTGGTTCCCTGCGCGAAGAGTTGCCGCCCGGCACATTTGTTGTGGTGGACCAGTTCATCGACCGTACCATTGCGCGCGAAAAAACCTTCTTCGGTCCGGGGCTGGTGGGACACGTGGCGCTGGGTCATCCGGTTTGCGGACGGCTGGCCGCAGTGCTGTTTGAGACTGCCGCAGGTCTGGACTATCAGGTGGTCATGGGTGGCACCTATCTGGCTATGGAAGGACCCCAGTTCTCCACGTTGGCGGAGTCAGAGCTTTACCGAAGCTGGGGCTGTCATGTCATTGGCATGACCAATATGCCGGAGGCCAAACTCGCCCGGGAAGCCGAAATCTGTTATGCAACCGTTGCCATGGTTACGGATTTCGACTGTTGGCATCCGGACCACGATCACGTCACCGTGGACGCCATCATCAAGGTTCTGATGGACAATGCCGACAAGGGCCGCGCACTGGTCAAATCAACCGCACCAAAACTGAACAATCGTACAGGACTATGCCCGCACGGCTGTCAGGAAGCCCTGTCATCGGCAATCATCACCGCACCGGAAGCCCGCGACCCGGACATGGTGGCCCGGCTTGATGCCGTCGCCGGTCGTGTCCTGAACGGGTAAACCGTTGATTCGCCCGGCCTTACAGGCGGACGAACCCGCCATTATCGCCATCGCAGAAGACGCCTATGCCCGCTATGTGCCCCTGATTGGAAAACGCCCGGCACCCATGGATGCTGACTTTTCAAGACACATCGCCCGCGAGGAAACATTCGTGGTGGATTACGAGGGCGTGGTTGGCGGGTTCATAATTCAGTTTGAGACACCGGACGGATGGTTTATTGAGAACGTTGCAGTCGGCTCTGCATCTCAGGGCAGCGGCCTGGGTTTCGCGATGTTGTGCGACGCTGACCGGCGGGCGCGTGATAACGGATGTAAACGGGTGTATCTGTACACCAACGAAGTGATGACAGAGACCTGTGACTGGTATTTGAAGAATGGATATACTGAAACCCACCGCACGACCGAACATGGTTTCAACCGTATTTATCTGGAGAAAGTGTTAACACCATGAATGTGGACGGCACCCCCTATCGGACAATCTGGCTGGCCGAGGATGGCTGGGCTGTGGAAATTATCGACCAGACCCGTCTGCCGCACGAATTCATCGTTGCGCGACTGGAGACAGTGGAAGACGCCATCGTCGCCATTCGCGACATGCTGGTGCGTGGTGCTCCGCTGATCGGGGCGACAGCAGCCTACGGCATGGCCCTGGCTATGCGCGCTGATCCGTCTGACGCGGGTTTTGCATCCGCACGACAACGCCTGTTCGATGCCAGACCCACGGCGGTCAACCTGCGCTGGGCGCTGGACGAGATGGCCATTGTCGTCAACAGCGCTTCCGAAGATGCGCGTTGCGCCGCCGTTTACGCCCGGGCTGCCGACATCAGTGACGAGGATGTCGGCATCTGTTCTTCCATTGGCGATCACGGTGCCACGCTGATCAAGGCCGCCTGGGAAAATAAGGGCCAAAACGATCCGGTTAATATCCTGACGCACTGCAACGCCGGGTGGCTGGCCACGGTGGATTGGGGCACCGCGATCGCACCGATCTACAAGGCCCATGACGCCGGAATTCCGGTGCATGTATGGGTCGATGAAACCCGCCCCCGCAATCAGGGTGCCAGCCTGACCGCATGGGAGTTGCTGCAGCACGGTGTTCCGCACACGTTGATTGTGGATAACGCAGGCGGCCACATCATGCAGCATGGCATGGTGGATATGTGTATTACCGGCACGGACCGGACCACACGATGCGGCGACGTCTGCAACAAGATCGGCACCTATCTGAAGGCACTGGCAGCCCATGATAATGGCGTCCCCTTTTACGTGGGATTGCCCGGCCCCACGATTGATTGGACCCTGCGCGATGGCGTGGCTGAAATTCCCATTGAGGAACGAGAAGCCGGAGAAGTCACGCATATGACGGGCCGCACCGGCAACGGCGACATAGCCGAAATCTGTCTGACGGCGGACGGCGTCAATGCCGCCAATTTCGCATTCGATGTAACGCCCGCGCGTCTTGTCACAGGCCTGATTACGGAACGCGGTGTTTGTGCTGCGTCAGAACAGGGATTGAGCGCACTGTATCCGGACCGCGCACAGGAAAGAGAAACCGCATGACCGTCCTGGTGATCGAGCATCATGAAGAAGGTTCGTTGGGGGTCGTGGGCGATACACTCCGGGACTGCGGCATAGACACGCAAATCGTCTGGGGATACCGCAATGATCCCGTCCCCGATAGTCCGAATGGTTACACAGGGATGATCCTGCTCGGCGGTGCCATGAGCGCACTGGATGACGAGAAGCACCCCTATTTTCCGTCTCTGATCCAATTAATCCGGCGCTTCGCGGATGAGGACAAACCCTTGTTGGGCATTTGCCACGGCGCACAGATGATTGCCCGGGCATTCGATGCGGAGCTGACACTGGGTGGCCCGCTGGAATTTGGATTCCACGACATCGCGCCCACGGAAGCCGGTACAGAAGATCCCGTTCTCGGACACATGAAACCTGTCCAGGGTCTGTTTGAATGGCATACGGATCACTATGCCCTGCCGGAAGACGCTGTCCAGTTGGCAAGCGGCAGGGATTATCCCAATCAGGGCTATCGCATAGGTCGGGCGACTTACGCCACGCAGTTTCATTTCGAAGTGGATCGACCTCTGGTCGATTCATGGATTGCGCACTACATGGACGCCGATGACTGGGCACCGGGTTACAAGGAATGGCTACCCAGACAATTTGACCAGCATTTGGAGGCATCCCAGTCATTTTGTCGGGAAATGATCCGACGATGGCTGGACCTGAGAAAATGATCGACTATAATTGCCACGCGTGCCTGCACGTTTAGGGGGAGGGGTTCCTGAACGAACAAAGGTCGTAAACGATGAACAACACCCAAAGAAAACGGGAAGACTGCCGTTTCGGTATTCGATACAAATTTACCGGCAGCATGGATGCACTGGAAGAGTGGATCACGGGAAATAACAAGGGCGGGTTCTGGTATGAACTTGCCGATGTCCATGAAACAGACTCGCCGTTCGGTCAACTGGAAGTCATCTTCCATTTTGAGTTGAGCGAAGACCGGGAGCGATTCAAGGACAAGGCCCGCACCGGACCGGTCTGGTAATTTTACCAAGGCCGAGTGACAGGAGTACAGGCACATGCAAACATCCAACCGTCTGTTTGATGATCTGGCCAAGGTTGCCAATGGTGCTGTCTCGACCCTGACCAGCATGAAGGCCGAGATCGAAGCCATGGTCCGCCAGCAGATCGAACGAATTCTGGTGGATACGGATTTGGTTGCCCGGGACGAATTTGATGCCGTCAGTGCCGTCGCCGCGGAAGCCCGCCTGCAACAGGAGAAACTGGAAGTCCGGGTCGCCAAGCTGGAAGCACAACTGGCGAAGAAATCAGGCCGGAATACCACAGCGAAGCCCAAAAAGACGGCAAAGCCCCGGAAACCGGCGAAATAGCCACTTCTCAACCCAATCTTGTCCACAATCTTTTTTGCTTATCCACCAACAGGAGGGTTGCGCGGATTCCCAACTAGTGTCAGGCTATACCTAGTGGATGGATGAGGAACCGATCACAAAATATAGTTATGTTATCTATATGTAGTGGTTGCCGTTCACATAACGCATTTCGATCCGGATTCTCCGGTTGAAATGACCCTGTCGCCAAATAAGGGGAGCGGGCATGACAAATCTAAGCTCGACGGTAGAGACCGCCAATCTTCACCCCCTCGATGTTATCGAACAACTCGTGGAATTCAACGAATGGACGTTTGATCGTCGCAATGACGAGGAACTGGCCGTTCAGGCGCCCGGGCGCTGGTGCGATTACAGCCTGCACTTTGCCTGGAACGACACGGTGGATGCCATGCATTTTACCTGTGCCTTTGATATGCGCGTTCCTGCCGAGAAAAGTGCGCCGGTGTTTGAACTGCTGGCCATCATCAACGAACGTCTTTGGCTGGGCCATTTTTCCATCTGGGCGGAAGAAGGCTTGCCCATGTTCCGGCACGCGCTGCCTCTGCGCGGTGCAGAAAAACCCACACTGGAACAGATGGAAGACCTGCTGGATACGGCGATGATAGAATGCGAGCGTTTCTATCCAGCATTTCAGTACGTGGTCTGGGCCGGTAAATCACCGTCAGAAGCCATGGATGCTGCATTGATTGAGACCGTCGGCGAAGCCTGATCATGGCGGACAATGCGACATCGCCGCCCGATCTTGGCGGCAAGCTGCTATTGGCCGGATGCGGCAAGATGGGCAGCGCCCTGCTGGAAGGGTGGCTGCAGCAAGGCATCCCCGCCACCGACATCATTATTGTTGAGCCCAATTCAGATACAGGCATGCACCTGACCAGTACCTATGGCGTCAGCGTATTATCCAGTCCGGACGCCTTGTCTGATGATCTGTCGCCTGCCGTTGTCATGTTGGCCGTCAAACCCCAGGTCATGGACAACGTGGCCCCAGCGTACGCGCGTTTTGCCGGACCCGGCACAGTGTTTCTGTCGATCGCGGCGGGCAAGGATATTGATTATTTCGAGGCCACGTTTGGAGCCGGTGCCGCCATCGTCCGCTCCATGCCCAATACACCAGCGGCGGTCAGTCGCGGCATAACCGTGTGCTGTGCCAACAAACACGC
>JAJFID010000411.1 GCA_021775325.1 Rhodospirillales bacterium | reverse complement strand
ATGAAGTTCGAGGGTCGCTACTCTGGTCAACGACGACCAATCTGTATGAGGTTTTCTACCCTCGACGCCATGCGTCCCGGCTCCGAGGACAGTTTCTCTCATTTACGCTGGGAAGTGATGCCGATATCAGACGGATACAGTTGAAATGCTCCCGCGGTGCCGCATTCCGTCGTCTACAAGAAGGTCCGCGCACCCACATACCTAACCAATGCTCAATTGAGCTGGGGGGAAAGCGCAACAGTTCCTGCCCAGCAACGATTGTTCTCCCGTCCAAGGCAGACAACCTACCAACCTTCCCAATACGACAGCGTTCGCCCCGCAACAGACATCCCGGGATATGAAGTTCCGGCGGTCGTGTTTACGTCGATCCTCCCCAGGTGTCTGTTAAACGGAAACCATCAGGGAAGGGATCACTTGGGTCCAGGCCAACCTGGGTCAGGGCAAAAATCCAGCATCGGCCGCTGATTTTTGTCTGAGTTGACACATACTCGCCAATTATACCCGTGTTCTGAAGTTCTGACTTGAACTCGCCACCCATGATGGACCGCGTGACGTGAACATCGCCAACAACACTTTGCCCGCGCGCGAAACGTACTGACATGTTTGCGTTACTGCCCGTGCCGCATGGTGAACGATCAACGCGCCCCGGTGGCAACGTTGTACAGGTTCGCGTTGTGCCGTCCGGTTCCTGACTTCGGAACATCACATAGGCGACACCCCTGATGCTATCAATCGTCGGGTGTTGAGTGGTTCTGTTCGCATCGATAATTGTTTTTAGCTCGATACCAATTTCGGCAAGCCGGCGCGCATTCTTTTCCTCGATATCCAGCCCGATCTGATCCACGTCGACGATGGCGCAGAAAACGCCACCGAATGCCACATCGTACTGGATTGTACCCCAGGTCTCAGTCTCAACTTCCTCACCAAGTGCAATGGCAAATGCTGGTGGCATATCAAGTGACACACTTTCACATTTACCATCGTTGCATGATGCCACGGCCCTTACCAAACCCGCCGCTGTGTCAAAGGTTATCTCTGTTTCGGGCTCGTTCATGTCGATAATGCCCGTTTCCACGAGGGCCGTCGTCGCGCACATCACATTGGACCCAGACATAGCGCTGGCCCTGGTCGCGGCCAAAATGATCAACCCGACATCGGCCTCAATCCTGGTGGGCGGGGTCAGTAAAACGATGTGACTGGCCGGTATTCCTCTCGGCTCGCGCATCAACAAGTGGATGAGATGATCATCCACCGTGTTTATATGTTCCAGCTTCTCAACCATCGTATCGCCGGGTATGTCAAGAAAACCACCGGTCACGACCCGGCCAATCTCCCCCTCACAATGTACGTCAGTAAGCTGTAGAGTTCTTTTCCAGCGCATGGCGCACTATCCTTCTTATCTATCGCAGCCGGACCGTCAACGACCTTACCAGTACGAGATAGCTCGTTCAAAAAGCCCAGACAGAGAATTCTCAGTTATAGTACAAGGCGCATTCTGCATGAGACGCTGTTGAGGGAACGCCCCTGCTGTCAAAGCTGGTACATCATCCATCGTATAACCAATATCGCTGATACCGTTCGGCATGCCTGTTGCCCGCATCAAACTGATAATCTGCCTGGATATGATCTCGGACGCGTCTTCTTCTGTGGCATTGCGCAAATCAGCACCAAGCCAGCCTGCTGCTGCCAGATGACGTTGAGGGCTGGCCGGCGCGGTATGCGCGAACACGCTGGGCGCGTTGACGATCACAGACATGCCATGTGGACAGATGGGTTCATCAGCCGGGTACCCTTCCGGCTGAAAGCATTTTACAAGTCCAGCGACGGAATAGGACATCCCGTGTGGCACATGGCAGCCCGCATTTCCAAACGCGATGCCCGCCAGTGTCGCCGCCCACATCAACTGTTCCCGTGCCTCCGTATCACTGGCGTCGTTTACGGCGCGTTGAATGTAGGTTCCCAGTATCTGTAGCGATTCCCGGCATCCAATATCGCTCCATGGGTTTGCACCCTGGCTCATGGGGCGAGCACTCGGTGAATCGGCAGCGGGTCGTTGATTGTAAGGCCTTGCCGTATAGGACTCGAGGGCATGAGACAGGACATCGAATGCACTTGCCGCAATAACGTTCTTCGGCATGGTATGGGTGCATAGTGGATCAACCAGGGCCCGTGTGGGGCGAAGGTAGCGCGAAACAATTCCGGTCTTCGCTTTCATCTCAAGCAGATCAAAAACGGCGATGCCTGTGCATTCACTCCCCGTGCCGGACGTGGTTGGACAGGCAATGTGGGGCTTTAATGGCCCTGCTGGCTGTTTACCGTTGCCAATTGGTGCATTGACGTATGTAAGGAATTCCGCGGGATGGGAAGAATACAGATTTGCCGCTTTGCAGGTATCAATGACCGACCCCCCACCCACCGAGATAAAGCCGTCAAACGCCCCCTCAACGGCAAACTGGCTTGCCGCTTTAAAGGACTGATCTGTCGGCTCCACCCGGGTCTCATCATAAACGACCACATCCAGACCCGCGGCGAGAAGGGATGCCTTGACGGCTTCCACATGTGGAAATTCCATGAGGGTGCGATCCGTGAACAGGGCAATTCGCGTTATCGCCAATGCTTTCGCATGGCTGCCCGCTTCGGACAGACATCCTTTGCCAAAAGTAATGGCGCTGGTATCAACGCTGAATGCGGTGTCGCCCCCTTCAGTTGGTGCGTAGTAATGGCAACACGACATTGCTGAACCTCTCTATCAAAATAAATCGCCCAGTGAGCAATTGACGAGCAATTCGGCAACGGCTGCACCGTTCGGTAATGCAAGAATGGTAGACGCCATTTCCGCCAGATCTTCCGGCTGGATCATGTCTTCCTTCGTGATCCCTTCCGCACGGGCCGCCATATCGGTGTTCACCCAACCGGGGCATAGTGCCGTGGCTCTGACACCGTCGTCCCATCCCGCGCGGCGTGTCGCGTGTGTCACGGCCATCAACGCAAACTTGCTCAACGCGTATCCTGTGCCGTCGTTTGTCACACGCTTGCCTGAGAGAGAAGAGACGTTGATAATTCGTCCGCTTCCGCATTTCCGGAGATGCGGCAACGTGAGGCGAATCATTCGCATGGGCGCCTTGACGTTAACAGCCCACAAAGCGTCATAGGTTTCGTCATTGTCGTCTTCAAGATTTACCATGCCGCCCATACCGGCACTGTTGATGAGACCATCGATGCGACCAAACTTTGCCACCGTTGCATGGACCCAATCCTCATTGTTTCCAGCATCGGTCGCTTCGTAAGCATGGCTCATGATGCGTGACCCATCGCCGTCCACTACCCACGACCCCAGCTTTTGCATCGTTCTGGCACCCAAACTGACACTGTAGCCCTTGTCGTAGAGGCACTTTGCCATAGCACCACCAATGCCGCCGCTGGCACCGGAAACCATGATCACCCGCCCGTCTGATTCTAACATTATATGTTTCTCCTGCTTTTAGACATGTCGTTGTGGTGAGCCCGTACGCTGCGCTTCTTTCCAGTCGCTGGCGTAAAACGAGTCCGCATTGGATGGTGAAAGCGGTTCAGTCCCGAGAATCAGATCGGATGCCTTTTCTCCAATCATGATCGTCGGGGCGTTAAGATTACCGTTTGTTATGAATGGCATGATTGAGGAATCGACAACCCGTAAGCCCTCTACCCCCCTTACCCGTGTCTGCGAATCCACGACAGCGTCATCGTCTTCGCCCATTTTACAGGTGCCACTGGGGTGATAGGAGGTACCCGCGTTTTCCGAGATCCAACGATCAATCGCCTCATCGCTTTCGATGTCAGCACCTGGGCGGGCTTCCGGACCCCGAAAGGGATCGAACGCCGGTTGTGCAAAAATCTCTCGCGTCAACTTTACACCTAACCGCAATGCCCGCCGATCCTCTTCATGATCAAGATAATTGAAAAGAATTGACGGTGATTCACCGACGTCACTGGACCGAAGTCGAACATGGCCCCGGCTCAAAGGTTTGCCGTGGCTCATGAACGCTGAAAATCCATGCCCCTCCAATGCGTTTGTGCCCCCAAACACTGTTGCGACGGGGATAAAGTGATACTGGAGATCAGGGAAAGGAATGCCCGGACGGCTACGGATGTATCCATTGGCCTCGTAGTGAGGCGTCGCGCCAAGGCCATCCTTGAACAACAGCCATCTCAGGCCAATCATGGCCTTTGACATTAAGCCCATGCGGCCATTGAGCGTGATCGCCTGCGTGCAGTTATAGTGGAGGGATACACCCAAGTGATCCTGTAAATTCTCTCCGACGCCCGGCAGATGATGAATTGTCTCAATCCCGTGTTGCTGCAAATGGGACCCATTACCGATACCTGAAAGCATCAAAATTTTGGGTGAGTTAATTGGCCCGGCGCTCAGAATCACTTCCCGCCGGGCTTTCGCGCGGAACACCTGACCATCTTTGCTGTACTCCACGCCGATTGCCCGTACTCCATCCATGAGGATGCGATGCGTCAGCGCATGCATTTCGACCGTGAGGTTTGGGCGTTTCATGGCCGGTTTGAGATAGGCCGCCGCCGTGGAACAGCGAACGCCATTCTTGATCGAGAGGTCCATGCGTCCGAATCCCTCCTGCTGGAACCCATTCACGTCTTCGGAATTCAGATAACCGGTTTGAATGCCTGCCTCGATAAATGCGTGGTACAACGGGTTATCCATATTGTTGCCATTACACACATGTAACGAGCCTGTGTCGCCCCGGTACTCGTCCGCGCCATAACTGCAATCCTCAGCCCGTTTGAAATATGGCAGGCAATCCTTGTAGCTCCAGTTCTTCGCGCCGAGACTTTCCCATTGATCGAAGTCGCCGGCGTGTCCACGCACATAGCACATCCCGTTAATTGAAGAGGTTCCGCCAATCACTTTGCCCCGTGCCTGATGAATTCGCCGACCGCCCAAACCCGGTTCGGGCTCCGTCATGTAGCCCCAGTCAAATTTCTTTTTGGTCATGGGGATATAGCAGGCAGTAGGCATTTGGATAAATACGCTGTTATCCTTGCCGCCATATTCGAGGACAAGAACATTGTTCTCCGGATTGGCGCTCAACCGATTCGCGACAACACTTCCGGCTGATCCAGAACCCACTACAATAAAGTCGAACTCGTTTTCGATCACGAACCGCGTCCTCAGAAAATAGTATTTTTAGGTCGATAAATCGTTTTACTTAACGTACAATTGAGGAACGAACCCCGTTTGTCAATATGATTATGAATTGCTAATTCTACAGCTCATCCCATTATGTTATGTCTGTTAAGCTCTGCTGCAATGACCAATTTCCAGGGAGATTACATCGATTGTGAGAAAGAAATCGCACTCACCAACAATATCTGATGTTGCCAAGCGAGCTGGCGTATCGGCGCCGGCTGTTTCGCGTGTCCTAAGCGCCGACAAGGACTTCGTCGTTCGAGATGAAACTCGACAAAGGATTATTGATGCGGCAAAAGAGCTCAACTATCAGCCAAGCCAGATGGCGCGCGGGTTGAGAGTTTCGCGGACATTCTCGCTCGGGATTGTGACGCCCGAGCTGGACAATCCTGTTCATGCTCGCATCATATACGGCGCGGAACGTGCTGCGGCAGATCATGGATATTCTTTGCTTATTGCTCATCGAAGCCCCGACATGGACGAAGCTTCTATCTACGAACGGCTGGTGAGGCACAATCGAGTGGACGGCCTGATTGTTGCTACGCTACAGGACGAGCAGACCGGCGTACCGGCGCTGAAAAAACTGGACCATCCGTTTGTCCTCGTAAACAGGAAAGCAAAAGGTGTGCCGCATTATGTCGTGATCGACGATGAGGGGGGCAGTAAAAAGGCCGTTGAGCACCTGGTCGCTCTTGGTCATCGCCGGATTGCTCACTTGGCCGGT
This sequence comes from Rhodospirillales bacterium, assembly GCA_021775325.1. GTDB lineage: Bacteria > Pseudomonadota > Alphaproteobacteria > Rhodospirillales > Casp-alpha2 > JABJGO01. The sequence continues at coordinate 8,326 of JAJFID010000411.1, read as the reverse complement.
GAGTCGCATCGCTACAATGCAAAGTGTCGTTTGCGTGGCTACAGGGCCGGCCTCAAGGAGGCGGGCCTGGTTTATGAGGCCGGACTTGTTGTGGAATCTGGATATTCACAGAATGGTGGTGCTGCAGCCATGCGAGAGCTTCTGGATTCCGGCGTTAAGCGCCCAACCGCCATATTTGCCGCAACTCTTCTTGCCGCTGCCGGGGCGATGAGCGTTCTCAGGGAAGAAGGAATTCGCGTCCCTGAGGATGTTTCCATGGTCGGGTTCAACGATGGATCCATTGCCGAGGTCCTGGCTCCTCCGCTGACGACCGTCCGTACACCCATTGATGAAATGGGTTATCAGGCAACGTCTGCATTGATTAAACACATCGAAGGTGATGAAGAGTTTGTTGGCACGACGCTGCCTTCCACCGAGATCGTCGTGCGCGCCTCAACAGCTCCTGTTTCACAATAGTGGCCCACGACTAAACCTTAAACGCCTCCTCAGTTTCTAAAAAGTTCTTGACTTCTGTCCTTGATCAAACTGATATTGTTGTTTACTAAATCGATTTAGCGATTATATATTCAATCCAGCTTGATGCTGTTCCAACGTTAGGTGATTTCATGAAGGCCGCGATTTCTATAGATGATGCCAGGAAGAATGACGATGGAGTCTCGTCACCAGAGTGGCTGGATGAACTGCAAACCCTGACCAGCTCCTCGCGTGCCACCGATGATTTCGAACAGCGGCTGGAGCACAGCCGCGATCGGTTGCCATTTGGTCGTTTTCGCCATCGATCGAAGCAGTTAACCGTCGGGCTGCCAAGTGCCGTCGTCGAACCTGCTGACATTGAGGAGGTGACGCGCGTCGTCAAGTTTGCCAATGACCACAAATTGCCAATCATTCCCTATGGATGTGGGTCAGGCGTCCTTGGCGGCACGGTTTCACTGAATGATGAAATCATTGTCGGGCTGGGTCGGATGGACCGCCTGATTGAAATTGATGAAATCAATTGTGTCGCGCACGTCGAGGCCGGGATGAATGGCGGCGCATTCGAAGCCGCGTTGATCGAACGGGGCTATACCTGCGGCCACTATCCGCAATCATTGAACATGTCGACCGTCGGTGGGTGGGCGGCTTGTCGGGGCTCCGGACAGTCTTCATCCCGCTATGGGAACATCGAGAACATGATTGTGGGAATGAAAGTCGTCCTGCCTGATGGAGAATTGTTGGTAGTCCGTCACGTGCCGCGCCGGTCCGTTGGTCCCAGCCTGATTGAAATGTTTATCGGCTCTGAAGGCACGCTCGGAATGATTGTCGAACTTACGTTACGCATCTGGCGTTTACCCGCGTGTGAGATAAGCCATGTCGTCGTGTTTCCCAGCCTTCAACACGGACTTGATGCCTTGCGCGATGTTATGCAGGCGGAAATAAGGCCAGCTATCGTCAGGTTGTATGATGAAGCCGAAAGTCTGCGGTGGAGCAACGGAAAACTGGCGGTCGAGACCCATCCCATCCTGTGCACATTGGCATTTTCGGGACTCCAGGCCGTTGCCGAGGCAGAAGCCTCTGCAGCACTTGGGATATGCGAAGATCAAGGGGCTTTGTTAGTCGATGACGCGCCATTCCGAACATGGAAGAAAATCCGTTTTGAATCCTACTCCGATGAATATGTGAATTCCGGTGGTTTTTACGACACAATTGAAGTGGCTGCTCCGTGGTCAGTGTTACCTGGAATGTATGCAGACATCCGTGCGACGGTCATTGAGAGGTATCCGGCCGTACAGATCAATGCGCATTGGTCGCACGTGTATTCTGACGGTGCGTGTATGTATATGACCGTGAAATTTCCGGCGATGCCTGATGATGATGCTTTCCCGATTCACGCTGATATCTGGGAGATCGTGACGAGTATGTGCCTGGACATGGGAGGAACTACCAGCCATCACCATGGCATCGGCTATTTCAGAAACAAGTGGTTTGTCGAGGAACTCAATGCCGGCCATGGGGTGATCTCGAAACTGAAAGAGACACTGGACCCGCACCTCATCCTGAACCCGGGAAAACTTGGTATGAGGCAGGGGATCAACCCTTGACCACGATACAATGAGTGTCAAATGACAACAGGTGGTCCGAAACTGATGGGCATTGATCTTGGGGCAGGAAGCCTCAAGATTACGATCATTGGCGATTCCGGCCAACTGTACGGTTCAGCGTCCTCGGAGATAGAAACGAGTATTCGCCATCCCGGCTGGTCCGAGCAGGATCCACATGAGTGGTATCAGGGTTTATGTTCCGCTGTGCCACGCGCCCTCAGCGAGGCGGGACTCTCTGCGCAAGACATAACGGCGATTTCGTTTTCTGCTGGTGCGCATACACCGGTTCTTCTGGACGAAGACGGCCAGGTCATCCGACCGGCAATTCTGTGGAGCGACCAGCGGAGTAATGTCGAGGCACGAGAGTTGTCCGATAGTGCGGGTGACGTTATTTTTGGCATCAGTCTCAACGCACCAAACCCGACCTGGACGCTGCCCCAGTTAAAATGGCTGCAACGTCACGAACCCGACTCTGTAAGCCGGGTGCATCGTTTGTTCGTCGCCAAAGACTATCTGCGCTATTGCATTACGGGGTTATGGCACACGGATCGTATTGACGCTGCTGGCACAATGCTGGCGGATACGAAGGGTAATGCCTGGTCGTCCGAATTATGTGGTCTCATCGGCTGGGATATGTCGACGTTACCGCCCATCGTTGACCCCTCCACTGTTGTCGGGGGCGTATCAAACCGGGGTGCGATTGAGACAGGACTGTCGGAAGGTACGCCTGTTGTCGCCGGATCCATGGATACGGCCATTGAGGGTTACGGTGCGGGCGCGATCAATCCGGGACAGGGTGTTATCAAACTGGCCACCGCCGGTGCCGTGTCTGTAGTCAATGAATTCATACAATCCCATGCAAGCGTCATCGACTATCCCCATGTAATGTCTGGGCAGGCGTTTTCCATCACGGGGACAAACTCTTGCGCCTCTGCGCACCGTTGGCTCAAAGATCAGCTTTTATCTGCACCGGCTCACACCGAACACGGAGATGCATCCTGGCCCAGTTACGCCGAGATGGATCGTTTGGCATCCAAAACTCCAGCAGGCTCTGACGGCTTGATTTTCCATCCATACCTGCAAGGAGAACGCTCACCCTATTGGGATCCGTTGCTGCGCGCCGATTTCATTGGTGTAACCATGCAGCACAATCGCGCCCACTTTGTCAGAGCGCTTTACGAAGGCATCGCGTTCTCGCTGTTTGACTGTATCCTGTCACTTGAGGAACAAGGTCTGATACTGGACGACGTGCGCCTGATAGGCGGCGGCGCGCACAGCGAGACCTGGCGTCAGGTCGTCTGTGATGTGATTGGAAAACCCCTCTCGGTTCCCCAGAACGGTGATGCATCGTTCGGTGCGGCCCTCATTGCCGGTGTTGGCGTTGGTGTTTTTTCAGATGAACATGACGCCGTTCGCCGCTGCGTGAGTCTGGCGGGACATTGCGAGCCCGACGTCATGCGCCACGCGCTCTATCAGGACCTCTTTTCAATTTACAAAGATTCGCAGGCAAGTCTTGCGAGTATCAACCACCGTATTTCCGAGGTGATCAGCCCAACTGGCTAGAAAGCCGGATGATGAACTGAGCATCTTGTTGGCAATTAAAGGATTCCGGACGAATGAAAAGTAAATCGATTTAGTAATTACTCTACCACGCGGACCAACTGCGATTCCCTGCCTTTGGTTCATCTTCTGCAGACAACAAAATGGAGGTCATTATGTCTGAACAAAGTCGCTTAACTGAAATGCTGTCGGCCGGCGAGATCAATCGTCGGGATTTTGTATATCGAATGTCAGCAATCGGCATTACAGGAGCCGTTGCCGGGTCGCTTGCCACGACCTTGACAGGAAATCCCGCCTTGGCGGCCACGCCAAAGAAAGGCGGCCATATGCGTATGGCGATGGGCCATGGTGGAACACCAGATACCTTGAACCCGTCCCATATCTTGAACGGTTTCCTTACGGTCATGCATTTTACCATCACTAACATGCTCACCGAAATCAATCATGATGGCTCGCTCAAACCAAAACTGGCCGAGGAATGGTCTGCATCAGCCGACGCGTCCACCTGGACCTTCAAATTGCGTAAGGGCGTGACGTTCCACAATGGCCGAGACCTGACTGCCGATGATGTGATCGCATCGATCAACCATCATCGGGGCGAAAACTCTGATTCAGGTGGCAAGCCATTGGTCGACCCCATCACCGATATGAAGGCTGATGGAAACCATACGGTGGTGTTTTCACTGGAAGCTGGTGATGCAGATTTTCCCTTCAAAATGGGTGAATTCAATTTCCCAATTTATCAGGCAAATGAAGACGGCTCGCTGGACTGGAAGTCTGGAATTGGGTGTGGGCCGTATGTCCTGAAGGAGTTTGAACCTGGCGTCCGGGCAACATTTGAACGCAACCCGAATTACTGGAACGCCGACAACGGCGCATATTTTGACAGTTGTGAGTTGCTGTCCATTGCTGATACCACTGCGCGGACGAGTGCTTTGGTCAGCGGCGAAGTTGATGCCATCGACCGGGTTGATCTGAAAACAGTCGATTTGCTGAGCAAGCGTCCGGGCATCGTTGTTGAGGAAGTGCCCAGCAAACTCCACTACACATTTGAGATGCGCACCGATATTGCGCCGTTCAATGACGTAAACGCTCGTCTCGCAGCGAAGTATGCCATTGACCGTGAAGCAATGCTGAACGGCTTTCTCCTAGGACACGGTATTGTCGGTAATGATCACCCGATCAGCCCAGCCTACCCGTTCTTCGATTCAAGCCTTGAACAACGCGCATACGATCCCGATAAAGCGAAGTTCCATCTCAAGAAGGCGGGCCTTACATCATTGGAGGTCGGTTTGAGTGCGGCCGATGCAGCTTTCGCAGGCGCGGTCGACGCGGCGGTCCTGTATAAGGAGTATGCGTCTTCGGCGGGCCTGGACATATCTGTGGTGCAGGAACCGAAAGATGGATACTGGTCAAATGTGTGGCAACACAAGGCCTGGTGCGCATCCTACTGGTTTGGCACGCCAACACCCGACGGAATTTTCACCCTGGGATACAAGGGTGGCGCCGGGTGGAATGCAACGTTCTGGGGCGACGAGAAGTTCGACAAACTTCTCCAGTCTGCCCGGGCGGAGTTGGATAACACAAAACGAGCCGAAATGTATGGCGAGATGCAACGTATCGTACGCGATGATGCCGGCACGGTCGTAGCGCTATTTGCCAATGACGTCTTCGCAACCAGCGACAAGATCGGGCACGGAAAACTTGCGGGGAACAACGAAGTCGACGGCCGGATGTTCTTTGAACGCTGGTGGTTCGTCTAAACTAAACCGCGCCGCAGGTTTCTCCCCCTGCGGCGCGGATTTTCTTTTGTACTGCAATCCGGTCAACCAGAACAACCCGGAAACGCTCTAGGCGTAGCTGTCGGGTAACTCACTCTTCCGTGATTCCATGAATTCGAGCAACGCGTCATCAATCGCCTGATCCAGTTGTGGAGCCTGATAGTCCGACAGCATGGATTTGATCGTTGCGTTGGCACGAAACTCTGCATCATGACTGCCGTCATCGCGCCATTGCTCAAATGACCGGGAATCATAGAGTCCTGATTCGAAAAAGGCATCTTTGTACCGGGCCAGAGTGTGCCGGGTTGCCAGGAAGTTGCCACCCGGCCCTGTTTCTACATAGGCGTCCATAGCGAATGCACTTTCGGAAAGATCAATGCCAGTCATCATTCGGCTGACAGCATCAAGCATTTCGCAATCAAGCAGGAATTTTTCGTAAGAAATACACAAGCCAAGTTCCAATGAACCAGCCGCGTGAATCAAAAAGTTCACACCAGAAAGAACGGAGTAATTCAGATATAGGGCAGACTCATATCCAGCCTGGGCATCTGATAATTTTGACGACGTGGAAGCTCCACCGCATCTGAAGGGAACACCCAATCGACGTGATAGCTGACCCGCACCCAGAACACAGTTCCACGACTCTTCGAACCGAACAGGTGCGCCGGTCCGCATGTTAAGGCCCATCGTGTTGATACCAAATATGACGGGTGCTCCTGGCCTGATTATCTGAACCAGTGCCATACCCGCCATGGCCTCAGCCAGCAATTGTGCCAGCATGGACGCTGGCGTAACGGGTCCGGAAGCACCGGCAATAATAAACGGGGTAACGACGGAGCCCTGACCATGAGCGGCATAGACGTGGAGCGACTCAAGAGCGTCGGCATCATAAACCAGTGGGCCCGTCGGGTTAATCATCCCGAGCACACAGCAGTTCTGGTCCATGACGTCTTTTCCGAACACGAACTCTGTCATTCGCATACTGTCTTCAGCTTGCCAGCCCGATGTTACAGCACCCATATAGGGTTTGTCAGAATATCGAATATGCCCGTAGGTCATGTCCAGGTGACGTTTGCTCACGGGTATGTCTGTAGGTTCACAGACCGTGCCCCCGGAGTGATGCATGCTGGGCGCCAACTGCGCCAGTTTTACAAAATTGTTAAAATCCTCAATCGTTGCATAGCGACGCTCGATATCGCGTCCGCAGACAAAGGGTGCACCGTAGAGGGGCGAAAATGCCAGTGCGTTTCCACCGATGAGAACATTCTTCTCAGGTGATCGAGCCAGTTGTGTGAAACTACTTGGTGCGGACTCCTGAATTATCTTGCGGCACATACCGTGTTCAAATCGAACCAGTTCACCTTTCACCTCGGCACCGGCATCTTTAAAGAATTTCAGGGATGCCGGATTGTCCCGGAATTCAATACCGATTTCCGCCAGCAGTCGGTCCGCTTCGTCTTCAATGCGTTGCAAGCCTTCGTCGGAGAGAATTTCGTAGGGGGGTACAATTCGCTTGAGGAATGCCGGAGCAGGCGTGGTCGGCTCTTCGGAAACGCCCCCCCTTTTGCGCCGTCCACGGCGTACGGGTTGGTCTGGTTCATCATCAACAGGGCACATGATACATTCCTGTATTGCGTTAGATAAATCGATTTACTATACTAGATATGCGATTGAACGCCCGTCCTTGTCAAGGCGTTTGTGCGCAAAAGAAGTGAGGCGATATGTTGATCATGAAACGACACCCTGCGGCTTATCAAGAATGGACTGGAGGTGGCGGCATGCACCTGTGGATTCGCGACCAATATCGTCGTTTACTGGAATGGCTCGATGATACGTTTGTCATTGACGGCAAGGAGCCGGCAGGGCGTGACAGCTACCCAATTCCACTCGATATTTTCTGACCTGTAGATCTCGCAACGTTAACCGGAACTTCAAGTAGGGCTAATCAATGACCAGTAATCTTCGAATTCTGGGTGCACCGGGCCGTTATATGCAGGGCGCGGGCGCGACGGAACATCTCAGCAAGGTCGTATCGGAATTTGGTCGCAAATGCTTTGTTGTCGCGGATGATATCGTCACAGGCCTGATGGGCGAAAAGATTTCGGAGAGTTTTGAAGAGGACGGTGTCGGGCTCGCGTTCGGCCAGTTTCTAGGCGAATGCACAATTCAGGAAATCGACCGGCAGACCGTGCACGCGAAAGAATATCTTGCTGATGTCGTCGTCGGCATGGGTGGTGGCAAAACGATCGATACAGCGAAGGGCGTAAGTTTGCGATTGGGTCTGCCGATCATCATTGTACCGACGATAGCGTCTAATGATTCGCCGACGAGCCGACTGATCGTTGTGTACGACGACAAGCACCGTCTTTCAGAAGTATTGAAATTGCCACGCAACCCGGATGTCGTGCTCGTCGATACGGCTGTAATCGCCAGTGCACCACCCCGCTTCATGATAGCGGGTATCGGTGATGCCATAGCGAAGAAATTCGAAGCCGAGCAATGTGCCTTGACGGGCGCGCACAATTTTTTTGGCGGCCTGCCGACACGAACAGCGCTTGCCCTGTGTGATTCTTGCTATTCCACCATACGAGAGTTTGGTGTTGGCGCTGTGCAGGCGGTAAAACAAGGAATAGTCGATGAGAGTTTGGAGAACACCGTAGAAGCAGCGGTTCTTTTAAGCGGGTTGGGGTTTGAAAGTGGCGGCCTTGCCCTCGCGCACAGCCTGACGCGGGGGCTCAGTACGCAACCAGACGCAAATAGCGCCCTGCATGGCGAAATGGTGGCTTGGGGCCTGCTCGTTCAGCTCATCGCAGAGGGTCGCGAAGTGACGTTCATGGACGACATAATAGCGTTCTACAGGCAGATCGAACTCCCAACGAAGCTGGCTGATCTCGGTATTCCGGCATC
>JAJFID010000042.1 GCA_021775325.1 Rhodospirillales bacterium | reverse complement strand
GAGAAAGGATCAAACGGAAAACCATGGAGACCCGGCGCTTGCAATACCGCAAATACGCCGCTTAATATCTTGAACCAGATGAGCCAGATCCTCTCTTAGATCACGCCGTTGAGTGTTCCAATTTATATGACGACGGACAGTGGCCGATATATCCATTTGTGATCACGCTTTGCAGCATGTTCCCGACTATGCCAAGGCATTTCGAGAGTTGGCAAGAGTGACGCGGTTCGAAGGTCACGTAGCTATCTGTGTTTACAGTTGGGAAAACAATTTTGTAATGACCCACCTGATAGAACCGTCCAAGACTCTGATTCATATGCTTCCCCTGAAGGCACAGCGCTTGCTGGCGTTCCCCCTCGTCGTGATGGTTTTTGTGCTCATCCACGGAATCTATGCGCCGGTTGGAAAGATGTCGTCGACCCTCGGAAAAAAACTGATCTTGTTTGATCACATGATCTTCTGGTCAACTTTTCAATTCAGCGTACTTTGGATTTCAATATTCGATCTGATTCACGCACCCGTTTCGCACCACTTTAATAAAAGCGAAATCGAGGAACTTTCGTCAGATAACCGCCTGGTTGTGAGCCAGCTTGCCAATACAAATGAAACCCTTTGGTCATTGGTTGCGCTGAAACCGAAATGAAAAAATTGCAGGCGACCATAAGATCAATTTAGTTCGTTATTGCACCACAATCGAGCGGAACAAAACGTTTTGCACCTTCGCGGGTTTGATGGTGGCATCCAGGATCAGGGTCAACTCAGTGCGCAGCACTTCTGCACCTTCCTTACCCGACAGTTCCTGCCGAATCTTGCTGCGCAGGTGTTGCTGGAAGCGATCAATGATTTTCGGCTGGCGATCAATGACAATTTGCTGATCGGCCTGATCAACCTGAATGGTGAGTGACAGTTTAACAAATGGCGCACGACAGTCACCGGTCTGCAGGTCGGCGATGAATTCCGGCAGGTCATAGTATACTGGCGTGCCCAGTTGAGGTGCCTCTTCATCCATGGCTTCTTCTTCCATGGGGTCCTCTATGCCAAGCAGGGAATCCAGATACCCCATGAAATACAGACCTGCCCCGGTACCACCCAGGATGACCAGCAGGGCGACGAATATGATGGCTATGAATTTGCCTTTGCCGCCCTTTTTCTCGTCACCGTTATCTTTCTTTTTTGCCTTCTTGGCCATGGGGCGTCCTGTAGTCTTGGCGGGAAATAATAAGCGTGATATTCGGTTTTAGCGCACCAGCGGTGGTCGTTACCAGACTCGTTCTGTACATATTTGTACTGTTCGTGAAATTTCAATGTATTGTAGTGTTCGTGTGCACTATTCCTGCGAATAATAAGCTGGCGGCATGCCAGCCCGGGTGCGAGCCTCGGCGTTAAAGGGTGGTCTGAGCTTGCCTTTGAAACGATCGTTGACGATGATACGGAAGCTTGAGACCGGATCAATCCCTCGCTCGGCGCAAATATGCTCGAACCATTGAACACCGGCACGCACATGGGGGATTTCCTCAACGGCGATTTTTTCCATGAGTTGTGCTGTTTCCGTGTCTCCGGATGCCATCAAGTCTTGTACGGCCTTGGGCGTTGTGTCCAGGCCTCGGGCCTCCAAAACCATGGGAACGATGGCCAGTCGCGCCAGAATATCATCCGTCGTGTCACGGGCGGCTTCCCACAGACCGTCGTGGGCAGGCATATCACCATACTGCGCTTGAAGCTGTGTCAGCCTCGACTGCAATAGGCAGAAGTGTTCAGCCTCATCGCGGGCAACGCCAACCCAGGCGTCATAAAACTGTCGCGGCAATTTCTCATGAGTGAACCGGGCGATCAAATCCCAGGCCAGATTGATGGCAATGAATTCGATATGGGCGATTGCGTGTACAAATGCAATGCGTCCCTCCAGGCTCCCTTTTGGCCGTTTTGGCATATCCTTGGGAAGCATGAGTTTCGGCCGCGATGGCAATGGCGGTTGATCAGGTGCAGCACTCTCACCAATCTCTGTGATTTTTCCGCGTTTCCAGAGCAACGCATACGTCTGTGTCAATTCCACTTTGGTCGCGGGATCAGGCGTATTGAGAACGTGCACAGCCGCATCGGCCAGCGAGGAGGGAAAAATAGTCACGGCGTTCCTGTCTCAGTCGGACGACATTGACTTAACAGCATCAAGAACGACATCCACATGGCCGGGGACTTTGACTTTGGCCCATATTTGCTGAATGACGCCGTTGCCGTCGATCAGAAACGTTGTGCGGTCTGTTCCCATGTATTTTCGTCCATACATACTTTTTTCGGCCCAGACCCCATATCTTTGGCAAATCTCTGTGTTTTCATCAGCGACAAGCGTCACCTTTAGATCATATTTTTCAACAAATTTGTTGTGCTTGCGCAACGGGTCTTTGGAGACGCCGATGACAACAGCGCCCGCATCTGCGAATTCGCCGATTTTTTCAGAGAACCCGATGGCCTGCTTTGTACACCCTGGTGTGTCATCTTTTGGATAGAAATACAGGACAACTGATTTGCCTCTGAAACTGGTTAACTGGAGGTTGTCATCTGCGTTGCTGGGCGCAGCAAAGTTAGGAGCTGTCGTTCCGACTTCGAGCATTGGGGACTCCACTGAATTGGATGGTGTTTGGGGTGGCGGGTCATGATCAACGATGATACGTCAAGTTTCAGGAGCTTTGTCTGATGGCTCGCCAATGATTGTCTGGAACAGCCCGTATACCTGTTCGGCTGTTTGTAGAATAGCGGTTTCCACGCCGCTAATAGTACTAACGCCACCCAGCCTCGCAAGTTTTTCCTGCAACGCAATTGGCATGGATTTGGTGCCACCGCTGGGTGCGTCAGTCTCGATCGTCAGGTGCAACCGGCTTTGCAGCGCCTGCCATAAGTCGAGCGCGTGATGCAGCGTGGATGCATCCTCCGGGGCCAGAAATCCACATCGCTTCAGATTTTTGAGGGCACGCCAGGTGTTTGGTGACAGCACATCCGGTTGGGTCGCCGCGTGCCTGAGTTGCAGGTACTGTGCAATAAACTCAAGATCCACCAGCCCACCGCGCAGGTGTTTGATTGACCAGGGAGAACTTGTGTGATGTTCCTGATCAATTCTGGACCGCATGCTGGCAACGTCATCGCGCAACTGCTCTCCGTCCGACGGTTCGACCAGCAGGTATCGAATTGCGTCGTCTACAGAATGCCGTAATTCGACATCACCGCTGACTGTCCGTGCTTTTGTGAGCGCCATACGCTCCCATGTCCAGGCATTCTTGGTGTGATACTGCACAAAAGTATCCAGTGTGCAGGCTATGGGGCCGGCATTACCGGACGGTCGTAGACGCATATCGACCTCATACAGGATTCCCTCGGAGGTCGGTGCATTGATTGCATTGATAAACCGTTGCCCCAGGCGTGCGTAGTACTGGGTCGGCGGTAGCGATTTTGGTCCGTCCGATGCGTCAGCGCTCTCAGGCACTTCATAAACGAATACAAGGTCCAGATCGGATGTGGGGGTCATCTCATGACCACCTAGTTTTCCAAACGCGATTGTGCAAAAACGGGCACCCTCGATGCGCCCATACTGAGAACAAAACTCCTGCTCGACGACCGGGAACAAAGCCATGATGGCGGATTCGGCAGTATCACTCAGGGCCCAGGCCGCGTCTGGCGGGCTGATCAAGCCGTTGAGACTTTGCAGTCCAATCTGAAACTTTCGATCATTGGTCCATCGCCTGGAAACATCAAGGGCCTGTTCATAATGATCAACATCGTTCAACCGACGTTGCAGGGAGGCGGTCATTTGGTGCAGTGGTGGCGGCGGGTCCAGAAAGTCCGATGTTAAAACGCCATCGAACAGGGACGGTCTGTTGCTGAGCAATTCCGCCAAACGTGGGGCCTCTCCAAGAATCGTCGCCAGGAGATCCAGTATTTGTGGATTGGTGTGCAACATGGAAAAAAGCTGTACCCCGCTCGGCAGACCGGCAAGAAATTCATCGAATTTGACGAATGATGCATCCGGGTCTGCCGTTTCACCAATCGCAGTAAGCAGGGTGGGTGTTAGTTCCGTTAACATCTCCCGTGCCCGCGTAGATCGCATAGCCCGGTAGCGACCGTGGTGCCAACCGCGGATTGCGGCATCGACTATCTCTGGATTGTTGAATCCGAACCGGGCAATGGTGTCCAGAGTTTCCGGGTCGGAATCACTGCCTGTAAACACGAGGTTTCCGGCCAGATCACCGCCCGCGCTGAGCGTTGGCGCGTCCTCAAACAGCCGGGCGTAGTGGTCTTCAACACATTTGAGGTGTCCGCGCAGGGCTTCGGCGAAAGGTGTGTGCGACTCGTAACCCATGAATACAGCCAGATTATTCATCTCAGGCAGATTCTCGGGCAATGTTTGGGTTTGCTCATCATTGATCATTTGCAGGCGGTGCTCTGTGCGCCGCAGGAACTCATATGCCGCAATGAGTTCATCTGCCGCCTGTCTGGCAATTTGCCCGGAGTCCACAAGTGCGTTAAGAGCGGATACAGTAGTTGATGCCCGCAACTCCGGTATACGCCCACCCCATATCAATTGTTGGGTTTGAGCGAAGAACTCTATTTCACGAATACCGCCACGGCCGAGTTTGATATTGTGCCCCTCGACGGCGAACTTCGTGCCGCCGCGCTGGGCGTTGATCTGGCGTTTGATGGAATGAATATCCTGAATTGCCGCAAAATCCAGATTCTTGCGCCAGATAAAGGGGCGCAGCCACTTTAAGAATGATTCGCCTGCCGCCAGATCACCTGCCACGGGCCTGGCTTTGATCATGGCTGCGCGCTCCCAGTTTTGACCCTGGCTTTCGTAGTATACTTCGGCGGCGGGCATAGAGACGGCGAGGGGGGTTGCACCCGGGTCGGGCCGGAGTCGCAAGTCTGTTCTGAACACATACCCGTCTGCAGTGCGTTCATCCATGATTCTGGCGAGATCACGGGTCATTCGGACGCAGTGTTTCTGCAGCAGCGCGGGTTCGCTGCAACGCATGCGATTCGGATCAAACAGGACAATCAGATCAATGTCGCTTGAGTAGTTGAGCTCTCGTGCGCCCAGTTTTCCCATGCCGAGGATGACAAAACCGGATTCCCGTTCCGGGTCCTCCGGATGAGATAGCTCAATGGCGCCCTTCGCTGCCGACTGACGGAGGACAAAAGAACAGGCTTTGGAAAGCGTCGACTGGGCAAACGTCGAAAGGGTTGTCGTGATCTGCTCCAGCGACCACATTCCTGCAATGTCCGCAACACCGATGGTCAGGGCCATCTGCAATTTGGCCCGGCGCAGATGCTGCGGCAGCGTATGAGGGTCTCCCGGGTCTGTATCCAGTTCGTCCAGGCGTGCAAATATGTTGCTGGCTGTGGCTTTCGGGCCGTGCTGGAGAAGGTCGACCAGAAATGCAGGGTCACTGATACACGTCTGACCCAGATAGGGGCTGTTGCCAAATATAGCTGCGATGACATTTTGTGCCGCTTTGTCACTGGTAAGGCTTTCGACTACCCTACAAAGTTGGTTATCATCCACGGCATGAACGGCGTCCAACCATCGCCCCTGACCGAGG
>JAJFID010000410.1 GCA_021775325.1 Rhodospirillales bacterium | reverse complement strand
CTATTATCCCCATCGATACTCCACCAATGAAGACCATATCCCCGCGATCAGGGACAAGGCGCGTCAAAACGCACTTGAGCGCTGGGCCGTTCTGGATGAATGGCTGCAGGAAAACGGTCCGTATCATCTGGGTGACTGGTTCACGATCGCCGACATTCAGCTAGCGAATTGCGCGGCGTATGGTCTGGACGGAACCCATGATATCGTAAACGTGTTTCCCGCTGTGCGACGGTGTTTCGACATGGTCGCGGCCCGACCGCATTGCGGCCCGTTGTTGAACAACATTATCGGTCGCACAAAAACGGGTGCTCAGGCGGCATCCTGATCGTCATCCCGATTATCGCCACGAAGCCGCGCCAGTGTCTGTTGCGCCGCGTCCACGTGTGGCGCTTTGACATGAGCCCGAACGCTGTTCCAGGCGGCCCAGAAGACGGCCGCGTCGTCACCAAAACCCAGCCCGGCGATGAAATCAGGCACCACGTCGATGGGCATGACAAAATAGGCCAGTGCACCGATCAGGATAGCCTTGACCCGCGCAGGCGTCAGCGGATCACGAGTACAGTAGTAGGCGGACAAGGCCTGTTCAGTGAAAGGCACGTTGCCCAGCGTGCGCCGAACCTTGTCGATCAATCCACTACGGACCAGTTCTTCATCTTTTTGGTCTTTGTCGGTCATGAGTGTTTCTTCCTCTCTTTGATTATGGCAGGCTCGGACCATGAAACGAATTGCTTTCAGTCTGATTTTCGCAGGTGTTTTCATCGCCCTGGGCCCGGTATCTGTTTCGGCGGTCGAACTTCTGGATGGGATCAAGGGTAGTGATGACCGTCTGATTATGGAATCTGCTGAGTATCCGTGGAGTGCCGTAGGCCGGGTGCATACCGAGATAAAAGGTTCACACTGTTCCGGCGTGTTGGTTGGCCCTGCGTTGGTTATTACAGCTTCACACTGCCTCTATGACAAGCGAAACAGGTGGTTTGTTCCTGTTGACCGAGTTCATTTTGTTGCCGGATATGCTGGCGTGCAAGATGGTGAGTACGTCGCTCACTCGAAAGCTGCAGGTTATTTCATACCAAGCGCCTATGAAGGCGGCGTACAATCCTCAACAGGAAACGCTGGCCATGATTGGGCGTTCATTGAACTAAAGGAAGAAATCGGATTGGTATCCGGTTGGTTTGGCGTTATGAACTTTGATCAAGCGGCTATGAAATTGCACGATCAATGGCAGACACCATTCGTCCAGTCAGGGTATAGTCGTGACAAGAAGAAACTTCTCACAGCACACATTGGATGTGACATTGAGAGTTATCAGGGTAATCTTAAGCTTTTAGTTCACAAGTGCGATGCTGTACCAGGGGACTCTGGCTCCCCAATGTACCTGTTCAAGAGTGGATTACCGTATTTGCTGGGTATTCACGTGGCAACGACAAAGGAAACGAGGTTGGTTCGTGGTGTTGCCGTTCCGACTTCTACATTTGTACAAGGGGTTCTAGAGAAGGGTGCTGGCAACCCTGGAATGCCAAACTCAGGCACTTTGCTACCCAACGAAACTACCCGTACTTTTCTGGCAACCATGGGGTACACGGGTGGTGGAAAACTGGAAGATGCCATCAGGCGCTTTCAGGCCGACGAGGGCCTGACAGTAACCGGTGAAGTCAGTTACGACCTTGTGGGATACCTGATCGTCGCCATGGTGCGTGAGCCCTAGAGCATGTTTAAAGAATACGATGCCTGACGCCAATCTGTTTACGCTCATCCAGAGCCGGTTCCCTGAAGACCTGGCAAAGGTTTTTCTGAAAAGCCCTGATGGGAAGACTCTGTGTTACGGCCAACTCGACCGCGATACAGCCCGGTTGGCTGATACATTGCGGCGTTTGGGCGTCTGCCCCGGCGACCGTGTTGTGGTTCAGGTGGATAAATCCACCGAAGCTGTTGTGTTGTATCTGGCCTGTCTGCGGTCAGGTGCTGTTTATGTGCCCCTAAACACAGCCTATACCGCAACGGAATTGGATTACTTTATCGGCGACGCACATCCCCATATCCTGGTATGTCGCCCGGATACGCTGGAGCCACTGCGCGATGTCGCCGCAAGACATAATGTCGCCCATGTTCTCAGCCTCGGTACGGCGGCGGATGGTACCCTGATAGACGCCATGGCCGAGACGTCAGACGGCGAAGGAACGATCACGCCTCGTGATGATGATGATATCGCCGCTATTCTCTATACGTCTGGTACAACAGGCCGTTCCAAAGGTGCCATGTTGAGCCATGGCAATCTGTCGTCCAATGCATTAACACTTCACCGGCTTTGGGGATTTGTGCCGGACGACGTGTTGCTGCATGCATTGCCCATCTATCATGTGCATGGATTGTTTGTTGCCCTGCATTGTGCGTTGCTCAATGCTTCAACGGTGTGGTTTCTGCCCAGGTTTGAAGTGTCGCAGGTGATGGCACTGATCCCTGAATCCACTGTCATGATGGGCGTGCCCACATTCTATGTACGCCTGCTGGACAGCGATGGCTTCAATGCCGGTTTGTGCCGCGACATGCGCTTGTTTGTGGCTGGGTCCGCACCTCTGCTCAGCGAGACTTTTTCGGAGTTTGAATCACGCACCGGTCACCGAATTCTTGAACGGTACGGCATGACAGAAGCCGGCATGATCACGTCCAACCCCTACGACGGTGAGCGCCTGGCAGGCACCGTAGGTTTCCCGTTACCGGAAACGTCAGCGCGAGTTTGTGATGCGGACGGCAGCGAAGTTGAACGAGGCGAGCCGGGTACACTCGAGATAACAGGCCCCAATGTCTTCAAGGGGTATTGGCAGAATCCGGAAAAGACCCAGGCTGAGTTCCGCGGTGACGGTTACTTCATCACGGGCGACGTGGCGACCATGGCTGTGGATGGCCGGATCGCCATTGTGGGCCGGGCCAAGGACCTGATCATCTCCGGCGGATTCAACGTGTATCCCAAGGAAATCGAGTTGGAGATTGACGCCATGGATGGCGTTGCTGAATCGGCTGTTATCGGTCTGGCCCATCGTGATTTCGGTGAGGCTGTGACGGCGATTGTTGTGCGGCAAACCAATGCCAATGTTGACGAAGCGGGGGTCAAGAAAACTCTTGGCGAGCGGTTGGCTAAATTCAAGCAGCCGAAGCGGGTGTTCTTTGTCGACGCCCTGCCGCGCAACACCATGGGCAAAGTTCAGAAGAATGCTTTGCGTGAAGAGTATGCAGGAACCTACGACATCGTCTGATCTGAAAAATCCAAAATGAACGGGGTCAGCAATAAATTACTGACCCCGCCCGCCGAAAGCACAAACCCCCCGGGTAATTGCGCTCACAGGCTACACGGAAATCCTGTCCATGTAGGTGGCCAGGATAATATCCAATTCACTTAGACCATCCACACTGTGGGTGGTCAGAACAACCTGAACGGTGTTGTACACGTTTGACCATTCCGGGTGATGGTTCATTTTTTCCGCCCGCATGGCGACGCGGGTCATGAAGCCGAACGCCGCATTAAAATTCTTGAACTTGAAAGTCTTCTGGATCGCATCACGATCTTCGACTTCCGACCATCCCTCCAGTTCGCTGAGTGCGCTGGACCGTTCCACATCTGTCAGTTTGTTTGTTTTCATTATTTGCCAACACCCATGATATCTTGTTCACGTAAGATACCCAGAATAGATGGTATCGGTCACAAATGTCTTCAAGAGAAAAACAAATACAACCGCATGCGGAACGATGGGGTTAGATGATTTCGTCTTCGTCCAGCAGTGGATCGGCGAGAACTTCCTGCTCGGACCGCTCCACGGCGGTCTCCATGCGCTGCGGGTTCTCAGTTGCCGCCACATGCAGCAGGGCATCACCCTGGTTGACGATGGGCAGTCTGGTCTGGCCGATGACAACGCCGGTTTCGTTTGCTTCCACATTCAGACGCGACGTGCCAATGGGATCACTGATCTGGCCAATAACAGCGCCTTTTTCCACCATATCGCCAATGCCCTTGATCAGGCGAACCACACCGCTGCCCGGAGCCCGCACCCAACGACTGGAAGATACCACATAGGGTTGTCGCGACGCGGGCTTGATGCGTTTGGAGCCCAGCATATCAAGGGTTTTCATGACCCGCAGGATACCCCGGACTCCGGTACGGATGGCGACATCATCAAATCGCAACGCCTCACCCGCCTCGTACAAAATGACGTCAACGCCACGCTCATGCGCGCATTGCCGCAGAGAACCTTCGCGTAGATTGGCGTGCAGAATAACCGGCGCGCCGAACGCCTCGGCCAGCAGTTGGGCACGCTCCTGATTTTCCGAAATTCTGATCTGTGGCAGGTTGACCCGGTGTTTTGCGGCTGAATGCAGATCGATGCCCGCGTCTGACTGCTCTACGATTTCCGTCATAAACAGATTGGCGAGCTGGGCTGCCAGCGAGCCTTTTTCCGTGCCTGGAAAGCTGCGATTGAGGTCTCGTCGGTCGGGCAGGTAGCGGTTCTGATCAATAAAACCGAACACATTGACCACTGGCGCGCATATGAGCGTGCCGCGTACATGCCGCAGCGCCGTTGACTGCAGTAACTGGCGGATGATTTCCACACCGATAATCTCGTCACCATGGATGGCGGCGCTGACAAACAGCGTAGCGCCATCCCGACGACCGTGAATGACGTGGACGGGAACCGTCATGGGCGTGTGCGTTGATAACAGACTCAGCGGCAGATGGACCGTTTGACGGGTGCCAGCGGCTATCTTCTCACCACCAATTATAAAGGGCGCGCGCATAACCGGCATCTCCTGGGTCGGATATCATTCAGATCAATAACCAAGGTGCGGGGTTCAGCCCTTGCCCTTGGTTTTTGTTTTGCCCGGTTTGGCATTCTTTTCCAGAAACTCGATCATCTTGCCGGCGATATCCAGATTTGTGGCATCCTCGATGCCTTCCAGACCCGGTGAAGAATTGACTTCCATAACAACCGGGCCGTGGTTTGATCGCAGAATATCGACGCCACCCGCATTGAGGCCGAGACACTTGCAGGCCCGGACTGCTGTTGATCGTTCCATGGGCGTAATTTTGACCCTGCTGGATGATCCGCCCCGGTGCAGGTTGGATCGGAAATCGCCTTCTCCGCCTTTGCGTTCCATGGCGGCGACAACCTTGCCGCCTATGACCAGCATGCGGATGTCCGTGCTGGACGCTTCCTTGATAAACTCCTGTACCAGGATGTTCACCTTGGCACCACGAAAGCCCTCGACCACGGAACGGGCGGACCGATGGGTTTCACCCAGTACAACACCCAGTCCCTGCGTGCCTTCGATCAACTTGATGACACACGGTGCACCACCCACCATTTCGATCACTTCATCCGTGCGTCCGGTGTCGTGGGCGAAAGCCGTGACCGGCAGGCCGATGCCATCGCGGGCGAGCAACTGTAACGATCGCAACTTGTCCCGGGACCGGCCGATGGCGACAGATTCGTTCAATGAATAAACGCCCATCATTTCGAACTGACGCAGAACGGCGAGCCCGTAATAGGTAATTGACGCACCAATTCGCGGGATGACGGCATCATAGCCAACAAGCTTTTCGCCCCGGTACCGCAGTTCTGGCCGGTGTGATGTGATATTCATATAACACTTGATGGTGTTGATAATATCGATTTCATGACCGCGTTCATTGGCGGCTTCCACCAATCTTTTGTGGGAATACAGCTCCGGATTTCGGGCCAGCATGGCAATTTTCATAAACGCGTTTCCTCTTCTGCCTGATAGTTTTTTACGACGGGCGGTTTTTTGCCCTGAAGAAATGATTTGGATGAGTCCACCATCAGCCATCGCGTCATGGCGGAGCGGCCCAGTAACATGCGGAACCCCATTTCATCGCGGTTTGTCAGGGTAACTTCAATCACTCGTTTGCGATCACCCAGTCGCACAGTTGTTTTGATAACGTAACGTTCCTCTGCCTGCCCGGATGAACTGCGCACCGAACGTTGGCTGACCACGGGTGCTTCACATGGGATGACGATTTTGCTGCCGCGTTGAACCGGGTTGACCTCGAACCTGACCCACGGCTTACCGTCACGGAGGAATGGTCGGATGTTTCTGGCGTGTAGTGCAGAGGTCCGGGCGCCTGTATCCAGTTTGATTTTGATGGCGCGGATGTCCAGGTCGGGCAACGACACCCATTCCCGCCATCCGGCGATCATGAGTCCAGGTTTCTTGTTGCCCGATTTCTTATGGATAGCCTTGACCATACGGCGACCATAACCCGGTTCGGCGCGCACGAAAAGATTCAGTTGTGAACCGGTTGGATTTACCCTGCCCAACCGTTAACGCGTCCCCAGACGTCTGCAATGCCGGTTCCATCATCAACCACATGATAGTGATCATAGGCCGCTGCCGTCATGCAGGCGTGGTTGGTCAGAATACGCAACCGGGTCCCGGGTTGCAGATTGCTCAGAGGCAGGGGGCTGCCGTCCATGGTGGTGATGCGACCATGTTCCTGGCTAACACCGACCACATGCAGGTTTTCCAGTATCGCGCCGTCCCGGGAACACACCAGGCCGTAACCGGGATCGGGGTTGTTGACAGATGCCCCCCTGTCTTTTGACAGGGCCAGACCGCCCGCGTCGATCAGGAC
>JAJFID010000409.1 GCA_021775325.1 Rhodospirillales bacterium | reverse complement strand
GAGGGCACATGCCCGATGATCAGCAATGATTTGTGGTTTTGGTGTGCCACGGAAACGCCCCACTATGCTTTCAGCCGTCGGGAGTCATCTCGAGTGCGCCGGAATATCCACTCAAAACTGACAAACAGGAGCATTAGCGAGGCAAAAGACGACATGATAAAGAGAACCCACAGGGCAGGTTGCAACACCGGTTGCAATTGCGGGATAGACTCGATCATCGGCGTATCCTTGATCGTGATCAAAAAAGAAACCAACAACCCGAGCCAAGGTAAGAAAATCATTACAACATCAATCACGATCTTGAAACAAAAGTAAACGATGGTTTTCAACTTCGCCGGGACGGAATGAACCAGCGGATAAACCCGGTTCAAGTTGGGTAGCATCATTGTGTATGCTGTGTTTCCCAGATCGAACTGTCCGGCAAACTGTATCCGCTCAGCTCCCAATCTGGTAAGCAATTCAGAAAAAATTTTTGACACGTGATAGGACTGGAGGTGGGCGGAACAATAGGCAAGATTAACCAAAGCAAGCAGGTAGGCGGCGACCAAGTACATTTTGGCAGCATCCATTTTGATGGCAAGAAATGTCACGACGTCTCCACCAACCTGAACGGCCTCCCCATCAATTGTTACGAAGTTCAATTCAGACTTTGCACCGATGACGTAAATTGTAACTGACGCAGCAAACAACCAGAGGCGGTTTGCCGCACGACTGTTTGTCGAGAACGCTTCCACCATTGTTACAACATCATCCGGAATTCGCTTCGCCTCTATGTCCACCACCCTTCGTCTCCCTCAACCGCAAACCGACCGCCATTATCCAGTCTTGTTATCCAGCTGTTGGCGGGTCAACTGGATACCAATATCAATACGCTGCATTTCGTTTACGATTGTCTTTGACAGTTCCGGCAGCGGCGTGTCGGAGAACGCGATCAGTCTGAGCAGCGTTTCGGTCACCATCTGTTTCTTTTTGTAATGCGAGTAGAAATAGATTGCCAACCCTGTGAAAGCGGTCACGGCAGTCTGGGCAATGGCATCAGACAGAATCGACCCTGTTCCTTTGGCCATGGCAGCAATAACCGGCCACAATATGACAAGAACACTCCCGGCTATGGAAAACAAGAACGATACCTTGTTCAGGATCACATAACTCCGGGCCTTGATAAACACGTCGAACGCCATTTCGGTCTTCGCCGGGTCGCCGTGATTTTCAATAACACTCAGCAGGTATCGGGCTGACGTCTGATTTGGACTTGTTGTCATGCTATCCCTCTCGACTTTTCATTGCAACATTACCACGATGCATACGCCGCCGTCATGAACGCGGTACGCGGTGCGGAATCTGAGAAAGCCCCAATTCCTGACCTGAGGATGTGCGACCGAACGACGGCTGGCAGGGCAGGGGACACAGCGATTGTACGGCCTGCAAGCCCTCGATATTGCTCGTTTTGTAGACATTCGAGCACTTTCGCACACGTTTTTCACCCCTCAATGTCTACATTTTGTTTAAAATCAAATGCTTATGGGACATCATTTTCCATAACTCTGTAGACATTTACTACCCGGCAGTACCATCTCTTGATGGCACGAGAGACCGACGACTTTTACTATCCGGCAAGGTTATCTCTCGATAACCTGAGAGGGCGTCGAATGTCGCAACCCGTCAGTTACTACCTGGCAGGACCACGCTGTGGTCCGAGAAGGGTTATCGGCAGATAGCGTGCGAGTATGGTAGATATTTATAACCCGGCAAGCATTGCCAAACAAAACCATGCTATAGTCTGAGATGGGTCATATCTTATGACCCGACAGGGTGCTATCCGGTAAAGCCATCGAGAGATGACTTGAGAAGGTGTTTTCGCATTCGGGCCAAAGAACTATACTGAACACATCCGGGGCAATCCCGATCTAAATCCGGTTTAGACGATCCATGGGTTTTCTTTATTTACAATGTCAAATATCGCATAGGAATATTAGCATACAATTGGTGAAAAGTCAAGTTTTTTCGATTCATCATCACTCTCCTACGTACGCCGCCAAATGTCAGCTTGTGGTCGAAAAATGGCGGAGGTCGTGAATCACAGCTCGTTTCCGCCGATAGCCGGTCCGGACATTAACGATAGTCGCCAGTTCTACAATCATTGTCCCTCAACTTTGTTAATTGTTACAGAGGCCAGCACGCAGGCATTGCTCAGGCGTTTTGGCTTCTGATTTGCTCGGTCATGATCTTGAGCAAGGCGCGGATAAAAGGATCAGTGCCCCTCAGTTTTTCCTGAAATACTTCTTCTGTTACAACCATCACCACTGAATCCTTAATTGCCATAGCCGAGGCCATTCGGCGACCTTGATCGATGAGGGCCATCTCTCCAATAATTCCACCCGCATTGATCTTACCCAGTAGTTTTTTGTCGCCATTAATTTCGACGTACACTGCAATGGCACCGGACTTGACAATGTATGCTGATTCGCCACGGTCGCCCTTCGTGAAGAGTATTTGATTTGGTGAAAGCGTAATTTCCTGAATTTCCGATGCCATAGTGATTCTTCCCCCGCAGGAATTGTGATGCCGTAATGCCTTTCGATTACTAAGCATACCACTGCAACTTACTACGTACTATATGCTTGGTGGATATTTTGGCGACCGCCGGTATACCCCAAAGTGCGGACGTATCTGAAACCCGTCGATCAATTCTGCCAATAGCCGAGGCTGTTCTCTAACTCGGGGCACGGTCCACGTATGACCAAGAGGGCAACGGTCCGCCAACCATTTTTGGAATTATATACAATGAATGATAATAGATGGGATTACTGTCATATAAAATGCAATGAGTCTGCTTTCGACAAAACATGACTATTGCCGCAACGCAACAAACAGGCCTTCCTGCGGCGAAATCCTGCCTCAGGTTTTGTCCGCAATGCTGCAAGTTGTTGCTCGGGAACCCATTTTCTCACGCCTGACTGTGCCATAGACCAGTAGCCGGGCAAGATGAGCACAGTGCGAAACTGTGGCGATGCTATACAGGTGTAGCGGTGAGATTGTGATGCCCGCCCTCGCGATGAAAGCTGGCCGGTTCTTGGCGTTTAAATCGCTTCTGCCTCAACCAGAAACAGATATTTGAAGAAGCGGAATCTTAATGGCGAATTATGCCCGTGTTGGTTTCTTTACGGACAGCAATTGGATAATCCGGCTCGGCATAAATGCACGGATAAAAGTGTGCCGCCCCAAAATGCTGAGTTTCAAGCAGCCAGGACTTTTCCCTCGTAAATTTGCCACTGAATATCCATTTGTGTGTGAAGGAGACCGTAGCGAATTTTATAGATGCACACGTTTTTTGGCAGACAATTTTGCGCAGGATACATCGGGTACCAACTAAAGAAATGAAAATTGATGATGAATAGCAAAACAATGGGGGCTGGCGTCGTCCTTTTATTTTTTATGTTCTCTGGTATTGCAGGAGCTATATGGTCCGGCAACGAACTTAACCAGGCAGCAAAGGGCGCGTGGCTAAAACAGTTTCGTATTGATGCGGCGCGATTGACTGATGGCGTCTTGTTCTGGACATCAAAAACCAAGGTGAACCTGCGGGCAATTTCCAGCCAGCTAAAAGCTCAGAGCATTTCCGATCAGGATTCCTTCCTCAGTTTGATTGACGAAGCTGCGTCGTGGGATCCCGACGTCGTATTCGATAGTGTGGCTTTTGCCCAACGAGTCATGCGTCCAGACCGAGCGGCCTTCGAAGCTCTGCGTGGCACTGTGATAATGAATGCTATGCGCCCCGATGAGTCTGCGGAACCAAAGTATGAAAGTTTTGTTGTCACCATGACGTCGGTTGGGGAGGGGCATCTGAAACCGATGAACGACCTAACAACACATCCAGCAATGAATACAGCCGTCTTTACCGCTTTTCGACTGCCCGGAGACGTTATCCTTGGTCCAACATATGTCAGCAATGGTCATCGCAAGGTATTGGTGGCAACGGCAAGTGCAGGCTCCATCGGTAAGGGCGTCATGGTTGCCGAACTTGATATTTCTGAGTTTTTCAGTGTGTTTTCAGCGGACCAGTTACCTGCTGGTTTGAAACTCAGGTTAATCGAACGTGACAGCGAAGCACAGGCCGAGAACGTTTTTCTCCCGATTATCGGAGAGTTGAACCCGGGCCTCGACGTCGTCGATACTGAGGTTCTGCGTCTGATCAGCGGGCAGGCTCGTTGGGACTTGAACTGGGATGTAACACGCGACTATCTGGATGGACCAGAAAGTTTCGCCGCGATCCTGTTGCAAGTCGGCGGTAGCATTTTATCCATTATGATATTCGGAGCGATTGGATATTTGACATTCCAAAATATCCGGTTCCACACCCAGGTTGCAGAACAGACAGCCGCTTTGTCGCAGAACTCAATGATTGTCCAACTAACAATGGACTCTATTGACCAGGGGTTTGCCGTTTGGAATGCAGATCAGAGGCTGGTGGTATGGAGTCGCTGTTGCTACGACTTCTGGCTGGAACCGCCTGACTCCGTACTCAGGATCGGAATGCATATGCGTGACCTGCTAACCCATCTGGCATCAGAAGGCGCGTTTGGTGAGGATGCTGATTCAACGGTCGTCGATCAGCAGATGAAAAGCATCTCGGCTGCCGGGCAAGCCTCGGAGGACCAGTTCGTGTTACCGCAGGGCCAGCACGTTCATGTTAGACGGTTCCCGCTTGAGCGAGGCGGCTATGTTGCCGTCTATACGGATGTTACGGATCAGGAGGAAACGACCCAACGGCTCAGCATGGCGAATGAGAGCCTGGAAAAAAGCAAGCTCGCCTCGGATTTGGCAAATCAGGCTAAAACCGAGTTTCTGGCATCCATGAGCCACGAACTGCGAACGCCGTTAACGTCGATGCTGGGGAGCCTCCGCCTACTGGAATCGGCCTATTCAACTGAGTTTTCGGAAGACAGCAAAAAACTCGTTGATATGGCGGTGCGAAACAGCCAGTCGTTGCTTCGTCTCGTAAATGAACTGCTGGACTATGAGAAAGTCCTGTCGGGAGAACTGGAAATTGAATTGAGCCGACACGATATCTGGAAACAGGTATCCGTGTCCGTTGAAAACTGCCGAGGTCTTGCACGAACCCATTCGGTAAACTTTGTCCTGGAGAAACCCGCTGTTCCGCTGTACGCCCAAATTCATGAGTTTCGCTTTGAGCAAGTTATGAATAATCTGTTATCCAATGCAGCCAAGTTCTCAAATCCCGGCGACGATGTGGAAATCTCAGTCAAAGACGATAGCGGGAATATCACGATAAAGGTGAGGGATTACGGATCGGGCATTCCTGAGGAATTCAGATCAATGATTTTTGAACGATTTACCCAGGCTGATACCTCGTCTACTCGTAAACACAGTGGCTCAGGACTCGGTCTCTCAATTGCCAAGGCCATTGTGGAAGCAATGGGGGGATCAATTGATTTTGAATCTGACCCGGGTGTGGGCACCACATTTTCTATTAGCTTGCCAGCGTCTGAATGACCGCAACAGATCATTCGCGGGCGTTTTTCGGGTTATCGTTTCACATCGGCTCTATACCGTAATGCCGACATTGGATCGAAGGTCTCATGCGTCTTCACGAAATCCAAAATACGTCGTTTCCGGGCCCGCTTATGGCATGAACGATGCACTCGGTCTGTCACAATTATCTACTGTACAAATAGTTGCTCAGGATAGTGTCTACTTGACTGTCATCACCTTCAGTATGCGCTTCACATCCCGCCAAATGCTCAGGCGGTACATATCGTTTTCCGCGTTGGCGTCGGCGGTGCCATCAATCGCCGTCCGCAAGGCACCATCCATACCGTGTTCGTTGACCAGATGTTCCGCAATCTCGGTTGGGTTGTCGTTCATTTAACGTGTTCTTCCTGTTGGTACGATTGGCGCAGGGATATTCAGTCGAAGACACTCAGACACCACACTCATAAAGTGAGTCTTGGTGACAAAAACAGAAAAGGGGCCAGCTCGAAATGCTGACCCCTTGATCTAAATGGCTCCGGAGGAGGGACTCGAACCCCCGACAAGGCGGTTAACAGCCGCCTGCTCTACCAACTGAGCTACTCCGGATCAGAGATATGGAGGCGCGAGCCGGACTCGAACCGGCGTACACGGCTTTGCAGGCCGCTGCGTAGCCTCTCCGCCATCGCGCCACCGGCGTTGACCCGGCTTGCCTGTCACAAAGAGAGACCCCCTGCGACGGGCAACGGAACTTAGTCAAACTATGACACGGGGTCAAGCGGTGGATAGGGGAATCTTGCGGCTGTGTTTCCAGGGTCAGCAAAACTTGCCAGAGGCGTTGTTTTCCGGGCCGGAGGGGACTATAAGAAATCAAGATCATAATCCGTTAAGGAGCACAAGATGGATTACGCCAAAGCCCGCCGCCACATGGTGGATTCACAGATTCTGCCCAACCGGGTTACTGACCCGCGCATCATCGAAGCTATGGAAAATCTGCCCCGGGAATCCTTTGTGCCCGATGAACGCAAGGGCGTCGCCTATGTGGATGAAGCCATTCCGGTCGGGAACGGACGTCATCTCATGGAACCCATGATCGTTGCCCGGCTGCTGCAAACGGCTGAACCCAATGACGATGACGTCGCCCTGGTGGTTGGCAGTTCGACCGGTTACACGGCAGCCGTGCTGGCAAAAATGACCAGCGCCGTCGTGGTCGTGGAAAGCGATCCGGATCTGGCGGCGCAGGCATCAGCGACGCTGTCTGATCTTGGCATTGACAATGTAGCCGTCATGGATGGGCTGCTGTCGGACGGATATCCCAAACAGGCCCCGTACGATCTGATAATTTTTGACGGCTCTGTGGCCCAGGTACCGGACTCAATTCGCCAGCAACTGGCAGAAGGTGGCCGTCTGGTCGCCGTTGTCGGTGGGCAGGGGCAGGGCTTGATGGGCAGTGCCGTGGTCATGAGCAACTTCCATGGTGCACTCAGCGAACGCGCCGTATTTGAAGTCGGTACGCCACCACTGCCGGGATTTGAACAGGCCCAGGTGTTCTCGTTTTAGGCACTTTTCTGTCGAATCATCCAGATCCAAGACCAGAAATCAGTGCTGCATCCCTTGTAAATCAAGGGACTCCCGCGCCAACCAGAAATGCCGCACCAGACCGAATCGCGCCAACGATTCGCCATTGTTTCAGGGCGTGGGTTGTGACACTCAACGTTAAGCCACTGAAAACAAACACCAATGTGGCTCTATTGACCGTCCAATAAGGATTTGTTCCTTTATTAACCATAACTGGGCATAGAAATTGTCCTTTAATGGGGAGGGCTGTTTCATGGTCCTTGAGGGTTGAAGGCATATTGATGAAAAATTCGTTCCTGAAGCGCCTGATGGCAACAGTGGCTATATCAGCCAGTGGGCTGTTGGTGATTCCCACAGGTGACGCGCTGGGCCAGACGCTGGAAGAGGCGCTGGTATCCGCGTATCTGAGTAATCCGACGTTACGCGCCGAACAAGCCAATGTCCGTGCCACTGATGAAGATGTGGCCCAAGCCATTTCCAACTGGCGGCCAACCATTGAGCTTACGGGCGACACGGGTGTTGAAATTAATGACTCATCGCTGCGCTCGGGCACGGACCGTGAGCAGACACGCCATCCGTCAAGTATTGCCCTGGATATCACCCAGCCCCTGTTTCGTGGCGGCCGCACCCTGGCTGAAACCAGCGAGGCGGAAAACAATGTCATGGCCGACCGGGCCAGGCTGACAGGCGTCGAACAGCAGATTCTTCTGGATGCGGCGATCAGCTATCTCGGCGTGGTCCGCGATACCGCCGTATTGGAACTGAACACCAACAACGAAGCCGTCTTCCAGCGCCAACTGGAAGCAACACAGGACCGGTTCCAGGTTGGCGAGATCACCCG
>JAJFID010000408.1 GCA_021775325.1 Rhodospirillales bacterium | reverse complement strand
GAGCAGCTCATCGCGATCAAGCGTGTGGCAGACAAGTTGCTGGACAACCTGCATGTGCAGAATGATCTTGTGGCACGCCGTATCGGCCTGACCGGGAAACTGTCGGAGTCTATCGCCAGTTCACTGGTCGCAGCGCAGGAACTGTCGGGACTGTCCGAAACGCTGGGCTCCAATGCGTCATCGGGCACCACGGCTGTAATTTCAAATTTGTATGAGCTGGTCGAGCAGCGGAACCTCATGGATGACGCCATGGAGGCGCTCGACAGATTGCTGGAACAGGACATGTTTCTCATGGAACGCATGTTTGAGTTGCGCCTGCGCTCGTCCCAGATCGGGCTGTTACTCAACCAGTTGAGCCGGGCGGCAAGCCGTGACGAGATCAACTGGCTGCAAACCACGTATTCCGAGAACCTGAGGATTCTGAAGCGCCGGGTACAGGGTATTTCCGACCCGGTTCGGCATGATCAGGCGCGTCGGTTGCTGAACAGTCTGGTGCAGATCAGCCGGGGAGACACGGGCGATGTTTTCCTGCTGCGCGACCAGATCATCAATGTGAACAGCGAGATAGAGAGCATCGCCCAGCTCAACGCAACGCTGTCCGATACGCTGAGCGCTTTTGTTATTGACCTGGTGGAAGGATCACATGTCATTGCGGACGCTGCGGCGGCTGGTGCCCAGGATGCTGTCGAGGCAGGCCTGATCACGCTGGT
The DNA here is from genome assembly GCA_021775325.1 of Rhodospirillales bacterium. Classification (GTDB taxonomy): domain Bacteria; phylum Pseudomonadota; class Alphaproteobacteria; order Rhodospirillales; family Casp-alpha2; genus JABJGO01. The sequence continues at coordinate 3,491 of JAJFID010000408.1, read as the reverse complement.
CATCCAGTCCTTCATTATTATTTCGGTGGCGGCGCTGATTGTCTGGTTTTATGTCCAGCGCCACGTGATCAGGCGGCTGTCATCGCTGGCCAGTGTCATGCAGAAGCTGGCCGCCGGTGATCACGCAGTAACCGTCCAGACCGGCGGTCGCGACGAACTGGCCGACATGGCGACAACGGTTCAGGTGTTCAAGGAACAGGCCATCGCCAAGCAGGCGCTGGAACGTGAACGTGAACAGACAGAAATTCAGCTTCGCCAGCACAAGGCCGAACTGGAACACGAGGTCGCCGAGCGCACAGCGCAGCTATCGGAGGCCAATGACAGTCTTGTGGACGAGGTCAGGAACCACGATCTGGCGCGCGAGCGCGCCGAACATGCCAACCGGGCCAAGTCCGAATTCCTGGCGGCCATGAGCCATGAAATCAGGACGCCCATGAGTGGCGTTCTGGGTATGCTGCGTGTGTTGGGCGACAGCGAACTGACGTCAGAGCAACGGGGGCGATTGAATGTTGTGCGGACGTCGGGGCGCACGCTGCTGGGAATTCTCAACGACATCCTGGATTATTCGAAAATCGAGTCGGGTACGGTGGAACTGGAGAGTGATAATTTTGACCTGGCCCAACTGGTCGATGATATCATTGCGGTCATGCAGTTCCGGGCCTCAGAGAAGCGGCTTGTGCTCTGTGCCGATATAGCCGAGGGCACGCGAACGATCGTCAGGGGTGATGCCGGAAAACTCAGTCAGGTGCTGCTGAATTTGATCGGTAATGCGCTCAAGTTTTCTGACGAGGGCGCCATTGACCTGTGGGTTTCAGAAGCCCCTTCCTCAGGTGCCGATACTATCGTTCTTCAGTTTGAAGTCAGGGATACAGGCATCGGGATAGATCCTGACAAACTACCACACCTGTTTGAGGCATTTTATCAGGCGGATGACAATCGCGCCCGCCGCCAGGGCGGAACCGGTCTGGGGTTGGCTATATCCAAACGGCTTGTCGAGAGTATGGGGGGAGAGCTTGACGCGACCAGCATTCCGGGTGAAGGCAGCCAGTTTACGTTTACCGTCCGGTTCCAGCAGGGCGACGAGTCCGCATTGATGACAACGGATGCCGACTTCCCGTCGCTGCCCACGGGCGCGGAGCCGCTCCGGGTGCTGCTGGTTGAGGACAACGAAATCAATGCCATGGTGGTTCAGGCCTTTCTGGAAAAGATGGGTCATATGGTCAGGTTGGTTACCACAGGTGAGGATGCCATTGCGGCGGTGGCCGCGGAAATGGAGAAAGATTTTGATGTGGTGCTGATGGATATTTCCCTGCCCGGCATGGACGGTGTCCAGGCGGCGCAGGAGATCAGGCAATTACCCCGTGCCGTGGAGAAACCTGTTCCCATCGTCGCCATGTCGGCGCACGTTTTCAACGTAGAGATCCAGCAGGTGCTGGAAGGCGGGCTGGATGCCTTTGTCGGCAAGCCTGTTTCACCAGAGCAACTGGCTCAGGTATTGAGTGAGGTGGTTTCACCGGCAGCGGACACAGTGACCGCGCCCTTACCAACTGCGGACTGTCAGAAGGAAGGGGTAATCGACGAAGCTGTCCTGAGCAACGATTTTGCCATTCTGGGTGCCGCCAAGGTCCGTCGCATGATCGACATGTTCGCGGAGACGACGTCGCAAAAACTGGCGGACATGGCGCAGGCTATATCGGATGACGACCGGGGCAGGGTCGCCTTTCTGGCACACAACCTGAAAAGCAGTGGTTCCAGCCTCGGTTTGTCGGTGATTGAAGACCTGGCTGCTTCTATCGAGGCGCAGGTTAAATCAGATGCCAACCCGCCGACATTACAGACGATTGATGTTCTGCAGGAAGCGGTGACCCAGGCCAATGCGGCACTGGAGGAATGCTGGTCGACCCTGCAGGATAACGCAAACGATCAGTATTCCACGGTTTCGGCGGCGGAACTGTAGGTTACGTTCTTGCGATAGACTCATGACGTGTGAGTTTTGTTTCGGTGCCTGCACAGGCTGCCAACGCAACAACATTGGATCAGGCGACATTAAGGATCGTGATCGACCACTTCTGTTTATCGCCAGAAGTGGAAATTCTGAACAATTAAGATCACCGTCCAAGGCAGGTATTTGTGTGGCAAAACAAATCCTGTGATTAGCGGGACAAGGACACTTAGTGTAACATCGGACAAAAGCCGAATCAGTGATATCAAAACGTCGATCTACAATATCAGTACAGCAGTTTGAGGATCAGTCCATGGTAGTGCAGTGTGATTACGTACTGGAGAAACAACTTTCCCATTTTGGCTGGAGCCGGGATAACGCGCCCCAGATAACCATTGAGCCCGGTGAGACAGTGGAATTTCGGATCACTGATACAGGTGGCGGCGAAATAACGCAGGACTCAACGGCCGATGACATCAGCAGCATGAATTTCGAGCGCTTTATGCCGCTGACCGGCCCCATCGCCGTGGATGGTGCAAAAGCGAGTGATGCCTTGAAAATTACCTTCCTCGGGTTCAGACCGGCAGGATGGGGCTGGAGTATGATCAGCCATATGTACGGCATTCTGCCGGACCAGTTCCCCGACCCGTTTCTCAAAATATGGAATTACGATCCGTCGGGTCAGTCACCCATCGATTATGAAGGGAAGGCCCATTTCCCCATGCGCCCATTTCCCGGGGTTATCGGGCTGGCCCGTGATTGTGAGGAAACACTGTCCTGTCTACCGCCGCACACGTCGGGTGGAAATCTCGATGTGAGGGACTTGACGGAAGGCACAGAACTCTACCTGCCAGTGGAAGTTGATGGTGGACTATTATCCCTTGGTGATACTCATGTGGCGCAAGGTCACGGAGAGCTCGCTGGCACTGCGCTGGAGAGTCCGGTTGACGTCTCGGTCAAAGTTGAACTTGTCAAAGACGCAAATCTCGCCGCGCCACAGTTCACAACGCCCGGCCGACCAAACAGCCACGTCGATGAGGTCGGATATTTTGTAACGTGTGGAATTTCATCGGATCTTCGCGAAGGAGCTCGCCAGTCCACCTCACAAATGATAGACCTGCTCACCAGACTCCACAGCCTGTCCGCCATCGATGCGTATCTACTTTGCAGCCTGTGTGGTGATCTGGTCATCAACGAAATGGTCAACACGCCCGTGAATGTTGTATCTCTCTATTTTCCGAAATCAGTTTTCGAATGATCGAATACCTGTAAACCCGGTGTGTCTGAACAGATTCCTTTGCAAAAGATGACTGTTCGACTCTCATAAGCAGACATATTTCGGTGCCGTTGAATATATCCGCTGATAGCCATGTGTGGACGGCCCCCTGTTGGCAAGGATTTCTTTGACTTTAATGCAGTGCTGGTCGGTGCTGCCATGTGTGCGGCCTGTTGATGCGGCTCTATCAAATGGCCGCTGGCCCCTCTCGGACCACATAGTGGCCCTGCCGGGTAGCACATAATGCTCTCCGCAGATCAGGTTCCGAACATA
>JAJFID010000407.1 GCA_021775325.1 Rhodospirillales bacterium | reverse complement strand
CTTCTGGAGCGTGCGACCCACAGTATGGCACACTTGAATATTGGATGAAGATTTCAAGTGCTGGGTATTTTGTGGCTCCGATGGCTGAACAGGAAAATACGAGAGCTGCACCCCACTTTATCTATGGCACAGCCTGGAAGGAAAACCGGACACAGGCGTTGACCGAGTTGGCGTTGCGACAGGGGTTCCGGGCGATCGATACAGCCAATCAGCGAAAGCATTACCACGAAGCAGCCGTCGGGCAGGGCGTTGCCGACGCGATCAATGTCGGCATCGTAATCCGCGAAGATCTGTTTCTGCAATCCAAATACACGTTCCGGCGCGGCCAGGATGAACGCCTGCCGTATGATCCGGACGCGTCCATTGGTGAACAGGTGTTGCAATCCTTCGAGAGCTCGCTGGAGCACCTGCAGACTGACTATCTGGACTCGTACATTCTTCACGGCCCAACCACGCGCCTGGGAATGAAGTCTGACGACTGGAAAGCCTGGCGCTGCATGGAGGCGATCCACTCGGACGGTCGCATTCGTCAACTGGGTATCAGCAATGTATCCCTGGACCAGCTCAAAATTCTTTGCGACGGGGCCAAAGTTGCACCGGCCTTCGTGCAAAACAGGTGTTTCGCCAAAACCGGATGGGACGTCCACATGCGCGCTTTCTGCCGCGACAACGGTATCCGTTATCAGGGGTTTTCACTGCTGACCGCCAATCGCGACATATTCAGGTTGCCTGCATTAATCGACATGGCAAAACGCCATCAACACCCGCCTGCGGGCCTTGTTTTTGCCTTTGCCATGGCGTGTGGCATGATCCCGCTCACAGGCACATCCAATGGCGATCACATGTTATCAGATCTGGCTGCCGTTGATTTCAGCCTCAGTGAAAACGAAATCAAGATTATCGAGCGCCTGTTGTGGGTATAGGTTTGCAAAATTGGCATCGGTTGTTCTTGTTTGATGGTTTCCTGCAGATACTTGTGGTATTACAACCGGTAACACGGACTTTCGCAGGAGCAGCACGTCATGAATATTCGTAAGTCTCTCGTCCTGGTGGGCACTTTATTTGTGCTGGGTGCCTGCTCAATGGTCGACTCTGTGGTTGACGACGATGTCCTGCCCAACACCCGCGCATATTTTTATGGTCTGCATAACGCCATCGTCGAAGAATCAGGCGACGCCTATATTGTGGTATCGCGTAACAATCGCTGGCATTCGGGCATTGATTTCCCGGAACTTGTTCAGGACCATTGCGAGCAGTCGGGAGCTAAACCGTTCTGGGAAGACATGTGGCTGGAAAACGACCGCCAGTACGCCCGCTATTCCTGCCGATAACCAACTGCCATTCCTGAAGATGTCCGTCGATTGGCGTGAGATTGCGATGACGTCAGGCCTGAATCTCTATACAGCAGCAGCCGAACGCACCTGTTCAATGCCGATGTTCGCGACGATGGCACCGAGTACAACCACAATTATCATGAAGGTCAGAAGCGTGTAACGATGCGCCGTCCCCTCGCGCCGGGATTTGACGGCACGAATACTGTTGTAAAGGGTCGAAAAGTGTTTCTCGATTTCGTTCATCCTGGAAATTTCATTGTACTGCCAGAACTGATACATGATGAGCACGAAAATCACGCCGATTGTCAGCAGGATAGTCATCAATGAAAGCAAGTTGGCGAATGATTTGTCCGCAGACGTAAAAACGGCGATCGCAATACAGGCCGCAAAAACCAGCAGGGCTGCGCCCACAGACCGCCACTGAATGTTCTTGGCAAACAGGATGGATGAAGCTGCGTTTTCATACATCAGGCGCAACTCTGCATGGGTCAGTTCGTCAAGATCTGATGGCTCGTTTACAAACGGCTCCTGCGTACTGTCTGCGTCACGACCCTTTTTCTCGGCCATTTCAATAGTCCCTTCCTGCGTATTATTCCGCGTCATACCGCAACATCGGTCGCCGAATCCATGGATTGTAACATGAAAAGCGGTTGATGCTTCGGCGGAGAGCACAGGGATTGGTCCGGCGCGGAAAGTTACCCCCATGTTCCACATGGCTGTGGATCGAATCACTCTTGTTTGCCAAATCGAGCAGGCGTAAACTTATCCTTAGTTCAGGAGGCGAAGAGGAGCCGCAAGGTGAGCCGGAGCCGAACGAACCATTAGAAATCCCAGGGGCCTCTTCGGAGGTATGAAGGAAATCTAATTAGAAACGGTCCTGTCAGGCAACTGATTGGGCCGTTTCTTGCTTTTGGATCTCCGCTATGGTCGTCCCATTTTCCGCCAGGTATCATGGTTGTCGTCAGCACGCGTAACGCAGTTACCGTCAGAATATGCCGCTCTCCAGCCCGGCCGCCATGGCCATGCCCAGATCGAAACACTCATCCAGAAACCGGTCGTCAAACGCGCCCTTACACAGCAAGGGTTCCTGCACGGGCCGCCAGCGCAAACCACCGGTGATGCTGTCGATGGCCTTACGCGTGCCGGTCCCGTCCAGCCCGGCCCGGATATAGGTGGCAAACGGCTTGCCCTGACATTCTTCCAGACAGGGGTAGTATATACGGTCAAAAAAGTCCTTCAGCGCACCACTCATGTAGCCCAGATTCTCGGTGGTTCCCAATATCAGACCATCCGCCGCAATGACGT
>JAJFID010000406.1 GCA_021775325.1 Rhodospirillales bacterium | reverse complement strand
ACTGGATGTCCGGCGCTTCGTTTGTGGCACTGGCCGGCGGTATCTACTTCGGTGGTTACGGTTATCTGGCATTTGTTGTTGGTTGGACCGGCGGCTATGTACTGGTGAACTCGTTGATGGCACCGTACCTGCGCAAGTTTGGTTGCTATACAGTACCTGATTTCATTGGTACGCGGTATGGCGGCAATCTGGCACGTTTTTGTGCCGTCGTTATTCTGGTTGTGGCATCGTTCACGTATGTGACGGCTCAGATTAACGCGTCAGGTACCATCGCATCCCGTGCCCTGCAGATTCCGTTCTCTTACGGTGTCTGGTTTGGTCTTGCCGGTATTCTGCTGTGCTCCATGCTCGGCGGAATGCGCGCTGTGACCTGGACACAGGTGGCTCAGTACATCGTGCTTATCATTGCCTATCTGGTTCCGGTTATCTGGATGTCCAACAAACAGGGCTTTGGCCTCATCCCGCACTTCTCGTATGGTGATGCAGTTGCCCGTATCCAGGAACTTGAACCTCTGGTTGGCTTGGGTACAGCGGCTCTCGAGTCGGCACCATTTGGAGGTGTGAAGGTTCTCTCGACGCCACATAACGCACCAGGTGGCCCCGGTGCCAGTTGGCAGTTCATCACGCTGGCTATCTGTATGATGGCTGGTACGGCATCACTGCCGCATATTCTGATGCGTTACTTCACAACGCCTTCAGTTCGTGATGCACGTCGCTCTGTTGCGTTCTCACTTCTGTTCATCTTCCTGCTGTACTTCACGGCGCCGGCTCTGGCCACGCTGACCAAGTTGCAGCTTCTGGATCCTGAACTGGCGACCAGCATTATTGGCAAACCCTTTGCTCAGGTGATGGCGCTGGAATGGGTGCAGAACTGGAGCAGTGTGAAGATGCTTTGGCTCTCCGATTCTAACGGCGATGGCATTCTTCAATTGAACGAGTTCTTCATGCGAAGTGGCATTGTCGTGCTTGCAACACCTGAAATCGCGGGTCTTCCATATGTGATTTCCGGTCTGGTTGCGGCTGGTGGTATGGCGGCTGCCATGTCAACGGCTGACGGCCTGTTGCTGGCTATTGCCAATGCTCTTAGCCACGATTTGTACTACAAGATCATCGATCCAAGCGCTGACACGAAAAAGCGCCTGCTCGTTGCTCGTGGACTGTTGATCGCAATCGGTGCTGGTGCAGCTATGATTGCGACCCTGCAGCTTACGACTATTCTTGGTGCTGTGGCCTGGGCATTCTGCTTTGCCTGTTCTGGTTTGTTCTTCCCACTGGTCCTTGGTGTCTGGTGGAAACGGGCTAATCGGGCAGGTGCAATTGCCGGCATGGTCGGTGGTTTTGCGGCTGGGACGTACTATCTGGTTCACGTCAAGTTTCTTGGCGGCGAGCCCTGGATGGACCTCAATCATCTGCGCTTTGGTATAATCGGCATGCCGGTTAGCCTGATTGCAATGATTGTTGTCAGTCTCGCCACACCAGAACCAGATGCAGAAATGCAGCAAATGGTGGATGATCTTCGTGTACCTTCGGGTAAGACCATCCTGTCAAGCGAACACTAGGTCGCGCGACGAAAACAAGACGGGGGCGGATTTTTCCGCCCCCGTTTTTATTGAACTATTAATCAGCTAAGCAGGTTTTTGAGAATGGATGATCCTCTCGCCATATTCCCCATCTGGGTTGTCGCCATTGACTACGTGTTCGGTGTAATCATGTGGACCCTGATTGGACGCACGGCCATGAATGTGTTTCTGGCAGAGGACTCAAACTTCTTCTTTATGAAATTCTTTGTGCGCGCAACAAACCCCATTCTGAAAGTGTTCAGGATCGTGACGCCAGGTTTCCTGCTGCAACCACTGGTGCCGCTGTACGTGGCGTGGTTCTTTTTTATGTTCAGGTTTTATCTCATGCCGTGGCTGCTGGGATACTCGGTCATGGGTATGTTGTCATTCCCGCTGGAAGGCGAGATCACCCGGGCGCTGCACGAAATGTTCTACAATCCGGTTGAGTAAGAATGCTCGCCTGCGTTATTCCGGCTCATCGTCGTCTGTTTCCAGCTCATAAAACGCCTGGGAGGATCCCTGCGGCGCGGGAACGAATGTTGCGCGGCTGACAATCGTTCCGCTTGGTCGGGCGGCAATCCGGTAGACCGAAAACAGAGCCAGAGACCCGAACAACACGGTCATGGCCAGGAACAAATATCCTTCACCGACCCTGTCCATGAGCGGGCTGACAATTGTCGGTCCCAGTACGGCACCCAATCCATAAACAAGCAACAGACCGCCCGAAATTTCGACCAGTTTCTCCTGCGGGGCATAGTCGTTGGCATGGGCTAAAATCAACCCGTACAGCGGAAACATGAACCCGCCATGCAGGCAGGCGATTGCAAAAGCGTAAGTGCCTTCATGAGTTTGGCTCAGGGCCAGCGTCAGGCCGGTGCCGATGGTTCCAACACAACAAAAGACAATCATGATCCGGCGGTCAATGCGATCTGATATCCAGCCAATAGGCCACTGTAAAATCGTTCCACCAAGCATAAACGCGCTCATGAAAAAGGTGATGCCAGCGACCGAAAAGCCGCGTTCCTGTGCAAACACCGGTCCCAGTGACCAGAAAGCGCCATCAACAACGCCGAATACCAGGCATCCGATAAACCCGACAGGCGACAATTTGTACAGATTGGCAATCCGGAGCTTTGCTGATGGCGGTGGTGAGGGCTCTTGCAGGTTGGTGAGCGCGATCGGCGCCAGGGATACACAGATCAACAACGAACACATAATGAACAATGTCGCACCAGCCGGGTCGCGCAGGTTTACCATCAGTTGCCCGCCCGCCATCACAACGTTGCCAACGATGATATAGATGGACAGTATTTTGCCGCGGTTCTTGTTGGTCGAGCAGTCGTTCAACCAGCTTTCAATAGCCATGGACAGGATGGCGAAGCAAAGCCCGGTAAAACCACGTGTTACAACCCAGGCCCATGGATTAGGCGCAAGCTGGAATATCAAGGCGGCGGCGGCTGTCAGCGCGGCAAATCCCGCGAACACACGAATATGGCCAACGTTCCTGATCATCCCGGGCCCGATCAGGCACCCTATGGCGAATCCGCCGTAGTACGCACTGCCCATGGCACCAATCCACGTTGTGGACAGCCCTTCCATGGCGCCGCGCACAGGCAGCAGCGTGATCAACAACCCCTGACCAAGCATCAGGATCGCTGCGCCAATCAGCAGTACAGTTATATTCGTGCGAACCGATTCCATCTCTGCTTTCTCACCTAAGCCAGTTGTACTTATGGCCTTTTCGTCTGGCTTCGTCCACACTGATCCAATTCATGACGCGGAGCCAGACAGATGGTGCAGGACCCATGAGCAGGGCATTTGTGAAAGAGCCGGACGGCGACGCCGTAGGCGATGATGCGCCTGAGCTGCCTGTCGGTCCGCATGCCAATCATGTGACGCCACGCGGTCTGCAGCTTCTGCAAAGTGAGTTAAAGGATCTGGATGTCCAGCGACAGACTTTGATCGACCGGGACGAAGCCATGGCGACCCAGCTTGAGCGATTTGCCATTGAGCGCCGTCAGCGTTACCTGGTCAAACGCATCGACTCAGCCCTCGTTGCTGAACCAGCCGAATATGCTCCTCAAACCATTGAGTTCGGGTGCCGGGTTATGGTTGTGGATGACGATGACCAGGAAAGTTCATACATCATCGTGGGCGAGGATGAAGCGGATCCTGCACAAGGTCTGATTAGCTGGACGTCACCACTGGCCAGGGTACTGATGGGTCGGGAAGTCGGTGATGCCCCCCTGTGGCGTCGGCCCAAGGGGGACATAAACTTGGAAATTCTGTCCATAGACTGGCCGGAAGAGACCTGAATCAGAATTATGGAGCAACGTTGTGGCTGCGCCTCAGCCCTTCGGCTTCAATCCCATCTTTACACGGGCTTCTGCCGGACTCAGCGTACGACCACCGAGCCGCTCAACAATCTCCTTGGCCCGGGTTACAAGATCGCCATTGGTAGCCAGCACGCCGCGATCCAGATAGAGATTGTCTTCGAGGCCAACGCGCACATTGCCGCCCAAAATCATGGCCTGTGCCACCATGGGCATCTGCATGCGGGAAATGCCAAAGCCCGCCCACATGGCACCCGGCGGCAGGGCGTTGCGGATTGCGGTCATGGCGTTGGTATCCGCAGGTGCGCCCCATGGAATGCCGAGGCAAATCTGAAATAGCGGTGGCGCGTCGATCAATCCGGCTTCCACCAGTGAGCTGGCGAACCACGCCATGCCCAGATCAAACACTTCGAGCTCCGGTTTGACGCCCAGTTCCTGAACGATACGTGCCATCTCATGCAGATATCCCGGTGTGCTGATGTATATATCATTGCCGCCACCGAAATTCAGTGTGCCGCAATCCAGTGTGCAGATTTCGGGCAGCAGGGCCTTAACGTGAGCCAGCCGTTCTTCCGGACCAATCATATCCGTGCCCGGTCCACCGACGGCGGGATTGTCTTCGTCGGGAATCCAGTCACCGCCCATACCGGCGGTAAGATTGATGATCACATCGGTGTCGCTGGCGCGAACCAGTTCCACGGCCTCGCGGAACAGTTCCACGTCCCGGGACCCTTTGCCGGTTTCCGGGTCACGAACGTGAATATGGGCGACGGCGGCACCCGCCCTTGCGGCTTCGATAGCTGAATCCGCGACCTGTTGCGGGGTGACGGGAACCTTGTCACTCTTGCCGACGGTGTCACCGGCACCGGTCACGGCGCAGGTAATAATGACATCTGTGTTCATATTGGAATCTCCGAAAAACCGCATTGCACTGATCGTTGGTGAATTAAGACAAAAAAGATTGGACTTACCAATGTATTTTCGTCGCATATGATGTATTTTCGACATGAACTGAATTGAACACAGGATTTGCAATCCCGATGACAGATAGCGTCACCGATCTGAACCCACCTGCAGAGCCGCTTCAGGCCCAGACGACGTTCGGGTTTGTGCTCATACCGCGTTTTAACATGATGGCGCTGACGGCGGCCATCGAGCCGTTGCGTGTGGCCAATTATCTGACTGCCAGCCCGTTATATGCCTGGGAGTTCCTGTCACTGGATGGCGGCGCGGTGGTTGCCAGCAATGGTATGGGACTAACCACCACAGCTCTGCCTGAGAAACCGCAGCGCTACGATATTATTTTTGTGTGCAGCAGTTGGGATTCCGAGCACTTTGAAGACAAGGCCCTGTTTGCCTGGCTGCGCCGTCAGGAACGCTTCGGTGCCCATCTGGGCGCTATGGACCTGGGAACATACGTGCTGGCGCGGGCGGGCCTGCTGGAGGGATATCGGGCGACCATCCTGTGGTACTGTGCCAATGCATTTGCCGAGGCATTTCCGGGCACAGAAGCGGTGGAGCATCTGTTTGTTATTGACCGTAATCGCACCACTATTGCCGGCGGCACGGCGGGCCTGGATATGATGCTGGATGATATTCGGCGTCGACACGATGTACGCCTGTCTCACGAAGTGGCCGACCATATTCTGCACTTTCCCGTGCGCAAGGGTGAGAGCGCCCAGCGCAACGCGGCCGGCGGGCAGCAGGACATCGTTCAGCCCTTGCTGCGCAAGGCGATCCACCTTATGGAAAACCATGTGGAGGAACCCCTGAGCATTCCGGGAATTTCCCTGGAGCTGGGTATATCCCAGCGTAAGCTGGAACGATTGTTTCAAAAACATGTGGGGCGGTCGGCAGTGGCGTACTATCGCATCCTGCGCCTGCAGTACGCCCGGGTGATGCTGACCAATACGGATTTATCCATTCGCGAGATTTCCGTGGCTTGCGGATACTCCAGCCTGTCCCACTTCGCCAAGTCATTCGCCGAGCAGTTTGGCCGCCGCCCGCGAGATTGCCGGGACTCGTGGCCCGATTCGGACCCGGCACCCGTATGGCCGGGATTGTCCGTGTCGCTGAATAATGTAAAACCCCTGACACAGCCGCGTGATGCCTAGATCGCGGGTTTTGACGGAAACCCCGACGATGTATGACGATGCCTTCAGCGTCTTTATCGCCTGCCTTTTGGATAATCCCCTGTCCGTTCGGGTCATCACTGGCGGTTTGCGCCATAATTTTGTTGGGTAGTGGTTTGACTATGCGGGACGTCTTTTTCGAAAAAGGGTGGTGCCGGTTTCCGGATGATCCGGTCTTGCTGGAGTGGACCCGACACGTGCTGCCAGCCGCCCGCAGTGCGCTTGAATCGCCTGAGAATGCCGAATGGATACGATGCGGCGGGACCTGGAATGTGGGTGTCAACGCGCTGCCCAACGATGCACAGGGCAAGGTCGGTGATGGCCCGGAACTGGGCGGTGATGCCATCGGGTTCATTCGCGGCTCGCTGGGCATGCCGCCGTTTGATCTGGACCGGGCGCAGGTTTCAGTCTGTTATCCCGGTTATCCGCAACCCATGGATACAGAAACCCCGTCCGCCTATCAGTTCAGGCTGAAAAAGGACGCAGCCCATGTGGATGGACTACGTCGGGAAGGGCCGAGCGGGCACCGCTTCCTGCGTGAATTTCATGGCTTCGTGCTGGGCATTCCATTGGTCTCTGCCAGCGCCGATGCGGCACCGCTGGTGGTGTGGGAAGGATCGCACGAGATCATGCGTGAAGGTTTCAAACGTCTGTTTGACGGAATGACGCCGGACCAGTGGGGTAATATGGATATCACCAAACCCTATCAGGCCATGCGCCGGCAGGTCATGGAGTCCTGTAAACGCGTAGCCATACCGGCCAGCCCCGGTCAGTCCTACATCGTTCACAGATTGGCCCTGCACGGCATGGCACCCTGGGCCGAACAGGCAACAGCCGGACCCGACGGGCGTATGATCGCCTACTTCCGCCCGGACTTTGGTGTTCCGTCAGACTGGTTATTCGCACCTTAGAAAATCTGCCATCTTACGACGCTGTCTCTTCTGATACGTCCGGCGCACAGGCAAACAGCGCGTCCACATAGGGGCTGGATCGCTGATGTTTGAGGCAGGCCAGCTCGTCGATGTTGATATGCTCGAACCCGGTGATGGGCACGGCGGTGATGCGTGGATCCTTGCCAACCTCGTTGCTGAACATAAAACCAATACCCATCCCGCGTATGACAGCTTCATGGACACCTTCGCGGCTGCCCATGACAAATGCAGGGTTCGGTGCCAGTCCGGTCGCCAAAAAAGCCGTATCGAGTTTCGCCTGCGTGCTGGAGCCGGACTCGCGAAAGATCAGGGGGAAATCAGAGATTTGGTCCAGCGATATTTCCGTTCTGTTTGCCAGTTCGTGGGAAACGGGCAGAAGCGCCGTCAGGCTCTGTTTTGCGATGGTCTTTTTTGATGTTCTGGGGTCCGGCGGTGATCCGGCGAGAACTGCCACGTCAACTCTGAGGTTCAGCAGATTGGACCATGTTGTCTCCGCATTGCCGAAGATGACCTCAACCCGTATGTCCGGGTTCTGTTTATGGAAGGAACGGATCAAATCCAGTGCCACGTGCGGGCCATCTGCGCCCACGACCAGTGTTCCCCGATACTGTCGAGTGGGTGACGAGAGGATCATTTTGGCATCATCCTCCGCCCGCAGCATGCGAACGGTCGTTTCAAACAGGACCTCACCATCGCTCGACAGTGCGAGCGCATGACCATTGCGCCGGAACAGGCTCTTGCCGCTGTCCTTTTCCAGATTCTTGATATGGATGGAAACCGCCGGTTGGGTCAGGCTCAACCGTGCCGCTGCCTTTTGGATGGAACCTTCCATGGCCACCGCGTGAAAGGCCTTGAGTTGTGCGTACGACATGAATCATTAATACAATTAATAAAATTAATATAAAAGTAAATTTGACTTAAGATATGGGTAGTGAGATTTTTGCGCTCTCACACCGTCATACACCTGAGGAAATCCATGAACCAGATCGCACCAAATTACATGTTTGAGTCTGCCGACAAGCCAGACATGAAGTTAATTGAGGTTCCGCTTGTCAAAGCCACGGCGGATTCGGTCCAGGGCTATGGTTGCCTGGTGGATGATCCGGACAATTTCGAGATAGAAATAACCCGTTGGCCGGCACAGGGCTGGCGCCCGGTTGACCCTGGAACGGGTGACGAGGGCGGCGTTGTTGAAGGCGAATTCATCTGTGAATGGCGCGGTGATGTGCTGTATGGCGAAAACGACGCCGTAAAGGGTAACTATGTTCTGGGTTGGTCCACCAACCCGCAGCGGGCGCAGACCACACATCAGTCCGTACCCCGTGATCAGATGATCATCTGGCACATGAATTATCATCCAGACGGCGGCCAATTGTTCTACCCGCTGGACGCGCAGCCTTTTGTGGTACCTGTTGCATTGCCGGGCGATGACCTGACGCCGGACAAGATTATTGCGCTGTGGTGCGATGGCACACAGGGGCTCTACATACACGCAAACATCTGGCACGAAGGGGTTTTTTCAGTCGGCGATACGCAGCGTTTCCGTGATCGCCAAGGCCGTGTCCATGCCCGCGTAAGTTGCGATTTTGCCGCGGAGTTCGGGGCCTATATTTCTTTTCCCCTGCGGTCGTCATTCTGACGACTATCAAATTGTACAGAATGGTTTCCCGGCGTCAGGAATCCAGTCCGAGAGTTAAAGACCTTGACCAGTGCAGAGACGATCAACCAGTTCGTTGATACAGACCGTTATCCCATAGCGGACGGGCCGGGCCATGGACGATCCGCACTTGTGGCGTCCTGTCAAAAGCAACTCACTGAGACCAGTGGCGTGCAACTGGAGGGATTTATCAGGCCTGACGCCGTTGCCGCGATGGCCCGGGAAGTCAGAGACCGGACTGCCATGGCGGACGTGATCAGTAACTATCAAAATCCCTATATGAGCGATGAGGACAAGAGCCTGCCGATTACCCATCCGGCACGGTGTTACGACACCTGGAACAGCAAATCACTGTGCCGGGACCGAATGGTCGAGGACGGCACCATCGCCGCATTGTTCCAACGTATGGAGTTACTGGAGTTTGTCCGTGATTGCCTAGCCCTGAAAACTCTTCACCACTACCGTGACCCCATGGTCGGTTACATGGTCAACCTCATCTACGATGGAGACAGTGTTCCCTGGCACTTTGATACCAATGGTTTCAGTGTATCCATATTGTTGCAGGTCCCGGAGCAGGGCGGTGTGTTCGAGTTCGCCCCCAACATCAGAAGCGAACAGTCCGAAAATTTCGACGGCGTTTCGAACGTCCTGAATGACGGCCACGACAATATAGTCAAACTACCGGCAATGCCCGGTGATCTGCTTATCTTTCAGGGCCGGAATTCGTTGCACAGGGTTACCGCCGTCAGTGGCGCAGTCGCCCGATACTCGCTGATTTTCGGATACACCGTTGATCCGGATGTCATTGGTACGGCGACACGCAGACTCCGTCACTTTGGGCGGTGCCACGAAATGAACCGGGAATATGAAGCATCTCTGCCCAACTAACGGACAATCCAGAACGGGTTACTGTTTTTCCACCTTGTCGGTCAGATCTCGGATGCGCTCGCCCAGATACAGCAGCCAGAACTTCATAAAGCCATCAAGCTTTTCTATCTGCGCCTCGAGTGTGCTTTGCGTTACGACCACCAGTTCGCAGTCTGCCAGGGCGGTGGCGGTTGCGCTTCTGGCGGAGCCATCCAGCAAGGCCAGTTCACCAAAGATCTGGCTCGGCCCCAGCGTTGTCAGGATGATCTTGGTGTCGTCCTTCATGGTGGAAATCTCGACGCTGCCCGATTTCAGAAGATAGGCGCAGTCCGCTTCGTCACCGGCCTGGAAGACACAGGTGCCGGCCTTTACGGATTTGCGGTCCATTGTCATTGTCGCTTTAGCCATCTTTTTTCCCTCGCCATCCGTGTTCTTGCCGTCCGATGCGATTGCCGCCTCGCAGACGCGTTTGTACTTGCCCAGTTTCGCCGAAAGATTTCCGTGGAACCGTTCAGGAAATGTGCCTTGCTGCAATCGCCTGTCCAGTTTCGCTAACACGGCCTGCGCTTTATGCGGATCATCGGTCGCTGGCATGAGCGAGGAAAATGATACGAGTTTTTCCTCGAACGTTTGCAGTTTGTCTTCCATGACCAATGGGTTCTTGACCATCAAAGCCGACTGGCTGACGTCCAGAAGGTACCCGAGCCGCGCGGCAGGCGAGGGCAACAGGCCCAGCACCGTATCAATGCTTTCGGGTAATGACAGGTCGTCGTGTCCGTGGGTCAGCGTTATTTTGGCCCGCATGGTGACGGCCTCGCACATGCCGGGCCCACCAGCCAGACCGCCACCCTCGCGCAATGCACGAATGATTTGTATCAGGGCATCGCGGTTCCCCTCGCTATCCCCTGTCACCATGGATTTGATACTGCGTACATGGGCCTGGATACGCTGGATCAACAGGTTTTTCGCCTTCGGCAGTTTTCCATCCGCCATGGCGGCATTGATCGGCATCAGGCAGGGATGCGGATTACCGGGTGCGGTCAAAACTCCTTTGCCCAACTGGATCAGGGACAGACACTCGTTTGCGACTTCCGGCTCATTATTGAGCAGTTTCATAACCATGCCGCTGCCATACAGGATTTCCGTGATCGTTTCATCGATCAGGGTGAGGGCAGCTTCGCCCGGTTCGCCGTCCATCAAATCGACCATAACCGAGAGTTTTGCATCGAACTCAACAGCATCGGCTAGGTGCGCGGCCAGCGTGGCACGAAGGTGCAGGAACTGCTCGTCCGGCGCAAATGTTTTGGCGAGATGGGCAATCAGGCCATCGATTCCCGATTGCCTGAGGGTTATGAACTCCTCATCAGTTTTTCCAACCGGATTGGACCGGTCCTTGATTTGGGTGATTACATTGTAGAGTTTGTCGACCAGTTCCACTGGCTTTACGCTCGCGTCACGGGCCTGCAACAGGGCAATCCGTTGCACGGCCTGGTTCATCAGCCTTTCGTTTCGCTCGAAAGCCTGGATGTGCTCAAGGTCGAACAGAAGTTCCAGGCCTGTTATCTGACGTTCATCCAGAAAAGTCCTGAGCAATCGATTGATGGTCTGCCGGGAGGGGAACCTGTAGTAGTCAACAATGTGCGTGCATACTGGTGCGTCATCCACACGGGAGATGGTAATTTGTTTTGCGGCCTTTTTGCCACCAGCACTCTCAAACACAGTTTTTAACTGGGACGGGCCGTCTTTGCTTTCAGATGTAACCCTGACAGCCCTAGTCTGGTCTTCGGCGATGAGGGCCTCGGCACGATCAAGGGCGCGCCACTTGGCATCGTACATGGTATCGAGCAACCATCTGTCGTCCTCAAAGGTGTGAACCTCGTATGTAAAGGTGGTGAAACCCGTTTTCATAACGGTCTCCGCTCGACGTCATGGCAATAATCTTGGAATGTAGAGGGAATTAACGACAAAGATTGGGTGCCTCATCATTTTGGACCTTGATGAGGATGCTCTCATCCATGCTAAAATATGGCAAGTGTTAAGGCTATGGAACACAGTTGTACGGGATCAGGGGAAACTCCGGCGTGAATTTGAACATTGCACAAAAGATATTCGGTATCGCTATTGTCGTCCTCGTGCTGATGGCTACCGTAGCTATATTTTCCATTCGCCTGACAGCAGAAATCAGTGAGGAACTGGACACGGTTGCCGGTCGGCAGTTGCCGCTAAGCCATATCATCGGCGAAACGAATGTACGGATTCTGGAGCAAGGGTTGTTGCTACAACAGATTCTGGCATTGCCCGATGAGTCGCCCCTGGCGATTGCCCGGATCGAGACACTTGGCACTGCGATCAATGCAGACTTCGAAAAAGCACGGGAACTGTTTGCCATTGAGGAACAGGCGGCCAACCCGCCTGCGTCAATGTTTGCGCTGGACCGTTCCCTGTCCACTGTGGAAACCGAGTACAGGTTACTGGAAGAACACAGTATCCAGTTGCTGGAACTGCATGCGGCTGGCGATATGGCCGGGTTCAATGCACTTTTGCCGGATATCAATGCTTTACAGGCCACGGTGGACGCTGAGATTGCCAATCTTCGTATTCACATGGAAAGCATTGCCGAAGATGCCGTCAACAGGGCCGACGAAGCAGAGAAATTTTTACTCCTGTTTAATGCCGGGTTGACGGCGCTGTCTGCTGTTTTGGGTCTGGGCTTTGCAGCTATCGTCACATCCGTACTGGTGCGCAACGTCCGCAATCTGGTCAGCGCTACGGAAGCCATTGAGGCTGGCGATCTGGATACCGAGTTGGAGGTGATGAGTCAGGACGAGGTCGGCAAGTTGACGCTATCCTTTAACGGGATGGTGGATGGTCTGCGCATGAAGGAACGAATCAAGGACACCTTCGGCAAATACATGGATCCCCGGGTCGTTGCCAAGCTGATCGAGAATCCTGAACTGACCCGACTGGGCGGTGATCGGCGGGAAATGACGGTCATGTTTGTTGATCTCAAGGGGTTTACGTCCATCTCTGAAATACTGCCGCCGGCTGATCTGGTTCGCATGCTCAACATGTTCCTCGGGCACATGACCGACGCCATAGCCGCCAATTCCGGTGTGGTTAACGATTTTCAGGGCGATGCGGTCATGGCCTATTGGGGGCCTCCGTTCACCGGGTCAGACGAACATGCCACGCTGGCCAGTCAGGCGGCACTCGCCGCGCTGAAAAATTTTGACCAGTTCCGCGCCGATGTGGCGGCAGAACTGGGCGACGACGCGGAGGGCCTTGATCTGGATATGCGTGTCGGTATTTCATCGGGCTTTATGATCGCCGGAAACATTGGATCCAGTGCGTCGCGGAAGTATTCCGTGATCGGTGATCCGGTAAATCTGGGTGCCCGACTTGAAGGCGCCAATAAGAACTACGGGACCCGGGCCATGCTGTCGGAACGGACCCGGGAACTGATATCGCGGGACATTCATGTGCGTGAGCTCGATCTTGTACGCGTCAAAGGTAAGAGCGAGCCCACTCGGATATTTGAAGTGCTGGCAAAAGATTCGAAAATGGGTGATCTCGACGAGGGGCTGGCGGCCTATCGTCGTCAAGACTGGGAAGTAGCCGAGAAGGCGTTTGAATCATGCCGGAACGCAGTACCGGTCGATCCTGTTCCCGGTGTATTTCTTGAACGCATTGCGCACCTGAAGGCCAATCCGCCCGGCGCGAACTGGGACGGTGTATGGGAGTTCCAGACCAAGTAACCGCTGTTGACTGAAAGCTACGGCAGTTTACCGATCTTGTTCCAGGCCTGTGCCACGGCCACCAGTCCGGCATCACGTTCTTCGGAAAGATCAGAAAACGTGCGTCCTGTCGCCCGGTTTTCAGAATCGTTGACCAGATTGTCACGCAGGTCTTTGGTCAGTTCAGGGGCTTCCAGACGGGTCCAAGGCAACTTGAGCGCAGGGCCAAACTGATCCAGACAATAGGCCATGCCGCCTTCACCACCGCCAATATGGTAGGTCATGAAAGGCCCGCCAAATGCCCAACGCGGACCGGGACCATTGACCATGGCGATATCGATCTGCTCCGGTGTGGCCTCGCCATTTTCCACCATGTGCAGGGCTTCCCGCCAGACGGCTTCCTGAATGCGGGTGGCCACAAAGCCGGGTACTTCCTTGGTCATGATCAACGGGGCTTTGCCGGTATAGGTGTAAAATTCAGCGGCCCATGTCAGCGCACCCGCGGAAGACTTCTCACCACCGACCATTTCCACGAGGGGTAACAGATAAGGCGGGTTAAACGGATGCGCCACGACGGTGCGTTCCGGTGTCGCGCACCGGGCTTGTATATCAGTCATGGACAGACCTGACGTACTGGACGCAATGATTACGTCGTCGGGAACCAGACCACCCAGTTTTTCATACAACGCCTGCTTGATGTCGATGTTCTCCGGTACGCTCTCCTGAACGAAGTCTGCGTGGGCGACTGCCTCGGCTAAATCACTGGTGCAGGTCAGGCGGTCCAGTGACGCGCCGTCGGCAAGGCCGATTTGCTCAAGACATTTCCACGCCGTATCCAGCAGGCGGCGCAGTGCGTCTTCCTCAGCCGGGTCATGCATGTAGCACGTGACGTCGTATCCCCGTCCCAGGAAGTGGGCCGTCCAGCCACCACCGATGGGGCCAGCACCCACGCAGGTTACGTTGCGGACGTTTTCGATTTTTTTGCGCGCCATGTGGTATCTCCCCAACAGCCCTGGAATTAATAACCCTTGAATACGGGTTCGCGTTTTTCCACGAAGGCATTAACGCCTTCCTTCGAATCTTCGGACTTCAGCATGGCGTGATAGGTGGGCAGATCACCGGTACGCATGGAATTGAAGGCGCCCTCGATGCTCTCGTCCTCGATGGTGCGTAGAACCTCTTTCACGGTCTGTAATGCCAGTGGAGCTGAACGGGCCAGTTGATCCGCCCATTCCCGGGCTTTGTCCATAAGCTGGTCATAGGGTACGACGGCATTGATCATGCCATAACCGGCGGCTTCGTCCGTGGACATGCGGCGGCCCAGCAACAGCATCTCCATGGCGATATTGTAGGGCAGGCGACGCGGGAGGCGTTGCAGGGCACCGGCATCGGGTACGATTCCGAGCGGCATTTCAGGCAACTGGAACTCCACATGATCCGCCGCGATGATCAGGTCGCACGCCAGCGCAATTTCGAATCCGCCGCCAATGGTCAGCCCGTTGAGGGCGGCAATGACCGGCTTGTTCATGACCCAGTTTTCAGTAACGCCGGCAAAACCGCCAAATCCGTCCTCGGTTTCCCACCAGTTATCCAGGGCCTGCTCGCCACTATCCAGCGACTTCAGGTCCCAACCGGCGGAGAAAATCCGCTCGCCTGCACCGGTAATAATACCGACCCACAGCTCCGGGTCTTCGTGCAGCTGCTGGAAGGCTTTGCCCAGTTCCTTGCTCATGGCGGCGTCGATGGCATTGACTTTGCCGCGCTGCATGGTGATTTCGAGAACGCGTCCGCGTTTCTCCACGACTACGCCGTTGACTGGTTCGCTCATTTCAGGGCCTCTGGAACTGGTGGTCAGGACGTCACGACTGTCTACCGGTTTGTGGGGCGATTTAGATGATTTTGCGACAAAATAGGTGATTATTCGACGAAAAAACAACTCGTCGAATGGGAACAACAAACGACCGCCGACAGGTGCGTCGAAAAAGGGATATTATTGTCGTTTTTTCGCGTCTATGGGTTGCTATTTTGCCCAAAGATCGGGCCAGCCGAGTTTATTGACAACACCTGCCTGACAAGAGGTCCGACCATGGATTATCTATTAACCGAAGAACAACGCATGATTGTCGAGTCTGCCCGCACTTTTGTAGAACAGGAACTGCGCCCCTATGAGGCCGAGACGGACCTGGCGGGAGAGGTTTCCGAGGAACTGGGCAAGCAGATCAAGAGAAAAGCCCAGGAAATGGGTTTCTATGCAGCCAATCTGCCCGAGTCAGTGGGCGGCGGCGGGCTGGATTACGTCAGCCTCGCCCTGATTGAACGTGAGTTTGGCACCAGCACCTATGGTCTGCACGGATTTGCGCACCGGCCGTCGGAAATTCTCATGGCCTGTGAGGGCGATCAGATCGAGCAGTTTCTGATGCCGTGTGTGCGTGGTGACAAAAAGGAGTTTTTCGCGTTGACCGAGCCGGGTGCGGGATCCGACATCATGTCCATGCGCACCAAAGCCGTTCAGGATGGCGACGACTGGGTTATCAACGGATCAAAGCACTTTATCTCCAGCCCCGTGGAAGCGGATTTTGCCATTCTGTTTGCCTCAACCGGTGTTGACGAAACACCCCGTGGCGAACGCAAACGGGTCACAGCATTCCTGGTGGAAAAGGGTCTGCCCGGATTCGCCATTGAACGCGGTCCCCGCTGTGCCGCCCAGCGTGCCTATCAGACATTCCAGTTATCTTTCGACAATGTACGGGTGTCCAAAGAATTCATTCTGGGCGAAGAAGGCAAGGGGTTTGATCTGGCAACCAAGTGGCTCAGCATGGGCCGGGTCTGGGTTGCCGCCGGTGCCTGTGGCCGGGCTTCACGCCTGCTGGGACTGGCCACGGAATGGGCCGCCAGCCGTCAGCAGTTCGGTCAGCCCATCGGTAAATTCCAGGGTACGTCGTTCAAGCTGGCCGATATGGCAACGGAACTGAAAGCCGCTGACCTGCTGGTTCTGGATGCCGCCCGCAAGGCCGATCTTGGTATTATGGAAGACAATGACGCCGCCATGGCGAAACTGTATGCCGCCGAGATGGTGGGTCGTGTTGCCGATAACACAGTACAGATTTATGGCGGCATGGGTCTGATGGAAGACTTGCCGGTGGAACGTTTGTGGCGCGATGCGCGGCTTGATCGCATCTGGGACGGGACTTCGGAAATTCAGCGACATATTATTTCCCGTTCCATGTTGCGCCCGCTGGGTGCCTAGACCACAGGGCGTATGACCTCATGAACGATAAACGCCGCGCTAATCTGGAACGACTGTTTGCCCCCAAATCCATTGCGTTCATCGGCGGCAGCAGCGCCGCATCGGCAGTCGAACAATGTGTGCGGGGTGGGTTTGACGGCGAGATGTGGGGCGTCAATCCACGCCGCACGGAACTGGCCGGTCAGCCCTGTTTTGCCAGTGTGGCCGAACTGCCGGAACCGCCGGATGCGGTATTTCTGGCTGTGCCCAGCGAATTCGCCGTGCAGACGGTGTCTGATCTTCGCGAACGTGATTGCGGCGGCATTGTCTCGTTTACTGCCGGGTTCGGGGAACTGGGTGAAGAAGGACATCGGCTGGAGAAGCAGCTCATGGTCGCCGCTGGCGACATGGCGTTCGTTGGCCCCAACTGTTCCGGTATCCTGAATTACGTCCGCGACGCCGCACTCTGGCCTTTCTATCACACCGGCAGGTCGGTGGAGAAGGGCCCTGCTTTCATCACCCAGAGCGGCATGCTCGGCAACACGGCAACCATGAACGACCGCTCGCTGGACTTCGCCTATATCATCAGCGCCGGGAACCAGGGCATGCTGGGTGTGGAGGATTTCCTCGATTATCTGATTGATGATCCCTGCGTCACTGCTATCGGGCTCTACATCGAAGGCCTGCGCGATGTGAAACGTTTTGCCGATGCGGCCCTGCGGGCCATGACGGCGGGCATTCCCATCATCGCACAGAAAGCCGGAACATCCGAGATCGGTGCGCAACTGACCGTCTCACATACAGGATCGCTGTCGGGTACCGACACACTCTATCAGGCGCTGTTTGATCGTGTTGGTGTGATCCGTGTGGACTCCACGGTGCAGATGATGGAAACCCTGAAAATGGTTACAGTTGCCGGAATCCCGGCAGGCAACCGTATCGCAGCTCTGACGTGCTCGGGCGGCGATTCCACCATGCTGGCGGATGCGGGTGAGCCGTTGGGTCTGACGTTCCCACAACCAACAGAGACGGCAGCGCAGGTCATCAGCGCGTTGCTGCCGCCCATTGCCACGGTGGCCAATCCACTGGATTACACGACACCGCTGTGGGGTTTTGAGGAACCCCTCACCAAAGTATTTACCGCCATGTTCGGCGATCATTACGATGCGGCCGTCATGGTCCAGGACTACCCGGTACCGGCCTCGCCAGAAACCTACGCCCCCTACGACGCCGACGCACGGGCCTTTATGACGGCGACGCGCGATGCCGGTATCCCGGGTGTTGTGTGCAGCATTCTGCCGGAAGACATCGATGGTAAAACGCGCAGAACTCTCATGGACGGGCATGTGGCTCCACTACAGGGGATCAATGACGCGCTCAATGCCGTGGCGGGTGCTGCCCGACTGGGTGTGCGCCGCGCTGCAATTGTTGACCCTGGCGCTCTGGCTTTACTGGAACCCGTACCGGCTGGCGAGGCCACCAGCGTGTTGTCCGAATGGGAAGGCAAACAGAGTTTGAAGGCATCCGGTGTGCCCGTTCCAGATGGACGACTGGTTGGCGGTGTTGACGCTGCGGCGGCAGCAACCGAAATCGGATTTCCTGTGGTGGTCAAGCTGGTCAGTGAAAAACTGCCGCACAAGACCGAGGCTGGTGCAGTGAAGGTTAACCTGCGCGATGAACAGGCCGTCGAGAATGCGATTGCCGCGATCACGGAGTCTGTAACCCGGTATGATCCCTCGGTCGCCATCCGGGATTTTCTGGTGGAGAAAATGGCCAGTGCGCCGGTGGCGGAACTGCTGATCGGTATTCGTCAGGACGCAACTTTCGGTCTGGTCATGGTCCTGGGCAGTGGCGGCGTGTTGGTGGAACTGGTGCGGGATTCTGCAACGCTTCTGCTGCCCGCCAGCCGGGCTGACATCGAGGCGGCGCTGGCAACGCTCAGGGTATCAACCCTGTTGAATGGGTTTCGGGGCCAGGCGGCGGCCGACAGGGAAGCCCTGATCGACGCCATCGAGGCCATGGCCCAGTATGCGGTGGATAACCGCGTGACACTGGTCGAACTGGACGTAAACCCGTTAATGGCGCTTGAGAACGGCGTGGTCGCCGTCGATGTGCTGCTGCGGGTTATGTCGCCGGACGCAAACCGGAGTCATCAATAACTCTGGCGATAACGTCCATGCCCTGGTTGGGGGACATGATGTGCACACCGGCAACGCCGGGGATCTCATTCAGGGCCTGCATCAACTCGATACAGATGCGTCGGCCTTCGGCTTTTTGATCATCGGCTTTTTCCAGACGGTCTATAACGGCGTCGGGCACGGTGACGCCAAACAGGTTATCGTTCATCCAGCGTGCAGACCCGGCCGAGGCAATGGGGCCGATGCCGATCAGAATTTTGAGGCGTTCCGGAATACCGTGCTCTGACAACCGCGCCATGTAGCGCCGCGCCACCGCCGCATCAAAGCAGAACTGGGTCTGGGCGAAGTCTGCCCCGGCTTCAATCTTTGCCAGTAACCCCGCAGGCTGCCAGTCGGGTGCCGGGTCATGCGGAGAATCAGCCGTACCGATGAAAAATGATGGAGGCGATGTGATTTCCCGCCCCGACGTTGTGACGCCCTCATCGCGCATTTGGCGCATCAGGCTCATAACGCCTTTTGAATCCAGGTCATGGACCGGTTTGGCGTCCGGCTGATCACCACCGGTGGGATCGTCGCCGTACAGGACCAAAACGTTGTTCACACCTTGCGCAGCAGCGCCAATCAGATCACCGGTCAGCGCAATGCGGTTGCGATCACGACAGGTCATCTGCAAAACCGCATCAAACCCGTCGTTAATCAGGATTGCCGCCGCTGCAAGGCTGCCCATGGCCGCACGGGCACCGGGAGCATCGGTTACATTGACGGCATCGACGCGCCCCTTCAGTGGTGCGGCTCTGCTCAGGAGGTCATCCGGGCTGGCGGAAAGCGGTGGTGTAACCTCGGCTGTAATAGCGAACTCACCGGTCATGGTGCGGCGCTGTAAGTTACTTTCCTGGCTCATGCGCGGACCTTTTTATTCAACTCATTGTAGTACGGCGTAAACCGGCCAAAGGGTTCTGTCCGACAATGCAAACAGGCTTCACGCATGCATCATTGGCGATTTCGGCGGGCAGGTCAAAGGCTCCGTTCGGGCGGCGTTCCCGGAAGTCTCTCATGCTCCGAAAATCGCCCTGCCTTAGACCCGTTTGCCGACGGTATTCAGGAAACTGTCCGGTTCATGTCCGTCCGCCATTCACGGCATGACCGGCGGATATGCGGATTTGCGGGTTCAGTTAAGTCTTGAACCGCTTGATCATGATCCCCACATACCAGTGCAACGCCAAACCGGCCCACCGCACGGGAGTGTGACTTGAAAGAATCCATTAGCAGGCAGTTGATTGCAGGTTTTGCATCAATAGCGCTTGTTCTTGTCGCGTCCGTTGGCATGACGATTTATGAAGTTTCGCAGATTGACGAGATTTCAACCCGCATCGTCGAGCTGCGGGCACCAACGGCCCGGGACAGTTCGGAAATGTTAAGCAGCATCAACGGCTCACTGGCCGCCCTGCGCGGGTATATGTTGACCGGTGAAGACAAATTCCGGGTAGAACGCGCACAACACTGGTCAGAAATCAGTAGAATCGCATTGGAGATGGATGAACTTTCCAGGGTATGGACCAGCCCGGAAAACGTGCGGTTATGGATTGAATTCAAGATCATCCTGGCCGAGTTCGAGACATATCAGGCGCAAACCGAACGCGTTACTCATACAGAAGACGAACTGCCTGCGACGAAAATCCTGGTTAACGAGGCCATTCCCCTTGCTGATATTCTTACCACAGAAATCACCAGGATGATCGATCTGGAACGGGATTTGCCAGCCACCCGCGAACGTAAAAACCTGTTGAGTGTAATGGCCGATACAAGGGGGGCAACGACAGGCGCATTGACCAGTATTCGTGCCTTTCTTCTGACCGGTGACACAAGCTTCCAACGGCAGTTTGACGCGGTGTGGTCTGTAAATGAGCAACGTTTTCTGGAATTGCAACAATCGGGGGGGTTATTCGGTCCAGAACAACTCATCAGCTTTGAAAAGTTTACCGAGGCACGGCAGGCGTTCCTGCCCCTTCCCGGCAGGATGTTTCAAATTCGAAATTCTGATAGATGGAATATTGCCAACTTCATCCTGGCCACTGAGGCGGTGCCACGCGCAGAGCGACTACTCACTATTCTTCATGGCGAAGTGGATGATTCGGGCCGGCGCGTGGGCGGTCTGACGCTAAGTCAACAGATTCTGTTACATGAAGACAGCAACCGGACACATGAGCTGATCAATACGCTATTGAACACCGAATGGATTTTGATGATCATTGGTCTGTCTCTGGCCGGATTCATCGGCCTGATGACCACCCGCTCCGTCAAACTAAAAGAGCAGGACCTGGATGAGACCAATACAGCACTGGCTGCCACCGTCGACAAACTGGAAGAGTCATCCAGAGAGTTGGTTTTTCAGAAACACGCCCTAGATGAACATGCCATCGTCAGCATTGCTGACATCAAAGGCAACATTACATACGTCAACGACAAGTTTTGCAAAATCAGCGGCTATTCAAAAGAAGAGCTGATTGGCAATAATCATCGCCTATTAAAATCCGAAGTGCATCCTGACGGGTTTTATGTGAATCTGTGGCAAACCATTGCCGACGGCAGAACGTGGCAGGGTGAAATCTGTAATGTAAACAAGGTGGGCGGTCATTACTGGGTCAAATCAACCATTGTCCCGACTATTGATGATAGTGGCAGGCCCAGTCAATACGTGGCGATCCGAACCGAAATCACGACCGAAAAAGACAAAGAACGGGCATTGCTTGATGCTACCGTAACAGCCGACAAGGCTAACAGTGCCAAGTCAGAATTCCTTTCATCCATGAGTCATGAATTACGCACACCCATGAACGCCATCCTCGGTTTCGGCCAGATGTTGAATTTCAATACCGCCGAACCGCTGACGGAACCTCAAAGTAAATGCGTTGATCAAATTCTGAAAGGTGGCGAGCACCTGCTGGAACTGATTGATCAGGTGCTCGATTTATCGGCTATCGAAGTGGGAGAACTGAAGTTGTCCATGGAACAGATTGAGGTCAACCAGGTTTGCACTGAATGCCTCTCGATGGTTGAACAGACGGCGGCGGAAAAAGGCCTCGGCATATCGATAAGTCTGAGCACACCCCACACGATCAAAGTCGATCACGTTCGTTTCAACCAGATTTTGCTGAACCTGCTTTCCAACGCCGTCAAGTACAACCGGGACGGCGGCACCGTTGTCCTTAAAACCGAGGATGTCCCGGACAACCGTATCAGGATATCGGTCATCGACACGGGGCCGGGTATTTCCGAACAAGCCCAGCGCGGGTTGTTCCAACCGTTTAACCGGCTTGGCCGGGAAGGCGGCGAAATTCAAGGGACAGGTATCGGTCTGACCATCACCAAACAACTTGTGGAAGCGATGGACGGACAAATCGGGTATGAAAGCACGCTCGGCCCGGGTTCTAATTTCTGGGTTGAATTTGCGGCAATGGAAAGTGCCGTCACGGACTTTGCTGCGGCGGTTGAAGCTTCTGTGACAGACGATGAAACTGCACCATCAGGGTCGAGCGGCAAGGTACTCTACGTTGAAGATAATCCCGCCAATCTGCGCCTGATGGAGTTGATCTTCGAAACATTGGATGGCATATCCCTGATATCGGCACACAATGCGGAACTGGGGCTGATTATGGCGGAACAGCAACGGCCCGAACTGATTCTAATGGATATCAACCTGCCGGGTATGGATGGCACCGCCGCCATGCAGCATCTTGCCGCAAACGATTTGACAAAACACATACCCGTCTTTGCCGTCACGGCCGCTGCCATGAAAGGTGATATGGAAAAGGGACTTGCTGCCGGTTTCAAGGCGTATCTGACCAAACCGTTCAAAGTGCCGGAAGTAATTGAGACCGTTAAAAGAGAACTGGGTGTCTAGTCTTCACGGTCACGACGCAAAAAGCCATCGGCTCCTCTGTTTGGTGCGTCGGTTACGTTGACGGCATCGACGCGTCCCTTCAGTGGCGCGGCTCTGGTCAACAGAGTATCCGGACTGGCGGAAAGTGGCGGCGTAACCTCGGCTGTAATCACGAACTCACCGGTCATGGTGCGGCGCTGTAAGTTACTTTCCTGAGTCATGTGTGGACCTTTTTATGAATCGTGATACAGCTTGTCAAATATTGACAAAGGGGGCTGTCCGACAATGCAAACAGGCTTCAGGCATGCATCATTGGCGATTTTGGCAGTAAGGTCAAAGGGTCCGTTTCAGAGCATTACCGGAAGAGTTCGATGGCCCAAAACATGATCTGCTTTGCTCTCATCAGCGGTCGTGGCTTCTTAGAAGTTGGTTTTCCATGTATGATATAGATCCATTCTCTGGACAAAACCGGGGCGTCGCCAATGTTTTTTTTCCGGACACTGATTTTAGGGCTGGCAATCTTCATGCTCGGAGTGCCAGCCCAATTGCAAATACGCTTTGCACAGGCATCCGAATTTGTCGAGTTCATGAGTGCCGAGTTTGTGATAGAACCCTCGCCATTCAAAGTCAGACTGGCCAAAAAGCAGGGCATCACGCTGGAGTCGAAGATTGTCCCGAGTATTCCTCTTCAGGGCTCCCTCTACGTGCCGGACGGCAGTGGCCCATTTCCGGCCGTTATCTTGCTGCACGGTTGTGCGGGTGTGGAAATCTGGAACACGCAGTGGAGTGAAAGGTTGGTTTCCTGGGGATATGCGGTTCTCAACGTAGACTCGTTTACACCGCGAGGCATTAAATACATTTGCGACGGCAGTGACATTGGAACAGCATCGCCCCGGGGGCGGGCGCTCGATGCTTTTGGTGCAAGGAACTACCTGACGTCACTGGACAGCATTGACCCAAACCGGATTGCCGTCATGGGCATGTCAATCGGCGGCACGTCAGTATTCAAGGTGATCGAGGAAGCCGCATCCACAGGCGCGTCTACCACGCCTTTTCCCGCTGCTATTGCACTTTATCCGCTTTGTAGCCCCATAAGAATGCCTGTCACACCCATCCTGATCATGATGGGTAGCAAAGATCAATGGATGTCGTCCGACTCGTGCACAGCGTATATGGATGCCCAGCCGACACCAAACGAGATCTCCGTGGTAGTCTTTGAGGGTGCGCACCACCTGTTCGACGTGGAGGGTATTGATGTCGAAGAGATGGGGCTTAAACTCCGTTATGACGCCGAGGCGGCGAACACTGCGAACGAGCTAATCAGATCATTTCTTGCCAAGCATTTGAGTACGGCACAGTAGTTGTTACTACTGACCTGACTGACTCGGCGTTGCGGCGACCGACACATGTTCGAATCGGCTAATTTGCAGAACAAAATCGTCACGCAAATTGACTTCAGTTCTGGAGCCGTTTCCGGATTACTGTCCTCACAGTCCGTGCTGTATCAACAAATCGCCGATTTGCGGGTCGGCGCGGACGGCTTTTGCCAGGGCCGCGAGTTTTGGTGTCGCTGCCGGGGCGGCCATATCGGGCAGCCATGAACGCACCATGGTAAAATAAACATCGACCATGGTCATGACCGGACCCGCCAGCCAGAGGCCGTTCCGGTCCAGATGGTCTTCCATAACCAGACAGGAGGCTTTCAGGTGTGCGTCCGCAGCCGCCTTGACGCCGTCTGTGCCCGCAGGTGAAACATCGGTTGTGTACCGTTCAGCATAGAAATAGCGCAGATCGCCCTCGTAGAGATTGGCCGAGATGAACACCATCCAGCGCAGGAACTGGGCGTGGTCTGGCGTGCCGGGTGCCGGGGCCAGTCCTTTGCCCGCAAAAACATCTGCGAGATGGATAACGATGGCGGCGGATTCCGTCAAGACCTCGCCACCGGGCAGTATCAGTGTGGGTATCTGCATCATGGGATTGACCGCCGCATAGGCAGCATCATTTTGGGCACCGACCCCCATATCCACATTGATTTTGGTATAGTCGGCGTCGGCCATGACCAGTGCCGCTTCGACCGCGAAGCTGCCGGTGCCGTCATGATTGTACAGGGTATAGCTCATGATGATTGCCTCGTATGGTGGGTCAGGTTTGATTAAAGCGGGTCAGCCTGAAGGGTTCCAGAATGTCCACAGGGCCAGCCCCCAAAATCTCTTCGGTGGCAAGCCGCCCGACGATGGCTGCCAGGGTAATGCCACTGTGCATGACGGTAATGTAGAGCCCGCCCACGGACTGGGACGGACCGATGATGGGCAGGCCGTCCGCCGGGGTGGGACGTTGCGCCAGAGTCCAGGTTTCCACCGCGAGGCCATCAGAGTCGTCGAACAGTTTTTGGGTCTCAGCCAACAGGGACTGAGCCTCGGTTACCGGGTCATCCGGGGGCGGACCACCACCGAAGTCATGACCGACCACCACACGCCCATCGGAATTCTGGCGGACATGAACGCCGGGTGACAAGGTGACACCGCGAATAAGGGGTGATGTTACTGCGGTCTGCATGAGGAATCCGGGTGAATTGTCCATGGGGATGGTCACACCGAGCGGTGCCGCCAGTTGATCCGTGGCAATGCCCGCCGCGAGGACAACAACATCAGCAGGCAAATCGCCGTCAGGTGTCCGTACGCCGGAAATTTTACCGTCTGCCTGCAACACGCTGTCCACGGTCGTTTCGAGAATCTCGGCGCCTTGCGCTACGGCTTCATCCAACAGAATCAACGCGGTTTCCACGGGCGATAGACTGCCCTCCAGCGACGAGAGTGCGGCTTCTTTGGGTGCGTTGCGCAAATAGGGCTCCTGCGCCAGCGCGGTGTCCCTGTTGATCATTTCGGTGGGATATCCCCAACCGGCCAGATTGGCGGTATCCGAGCGCACGTCTTCCGGTGTGTTCTCCCACCACAGGGAGCCATTCCAGTTAATGGGCAGTTCGGTTCCCCTGTCACTTGCGGCCAGTTCATGCTGCAGCCTGTGCCAGTCCAGAATGGCTTTGAGGCGGAACTCGTGATACGTGCGGTCATTGCCGGGTGCCGAGTTTATCCAGGCGAAGGATGCGACCGTGGCAATGCCACCCCGCTTGCCGCCATCCAGAACCGTTACGTCTGCGCCCCGGGACGCGAGGTGATAGGCAACTGACGCGCCAATGATTCCACCACCGATAACAATCGTCTTCATAGTGTTTGCTCCCGTTCAGCCAGGAGGCTGAGATAGGTAGCGACAACAAATGCGCCGTTCAGTGCGGTAATTTCGCCCACATCGTAGGCCGGTGCCACCTCGACCATATCCATGCCGACAAAATTGACGCCGCTCAGACGCTGCAAAATGCCCCGGAACTGCCAGCCCAGCAGTCCACCCACTTCCGGTGTGCCGGTACCGGGTGCCACAGATGGATCAAGGCAATCAATATCAAACGTCAGGTATGCCTTGTTGTCTTCGCCATATGAGCCATCTGCGCCGACGATGTCCCGGATCCGGTCGGCAACGGCTTCGGGTGAGCTCATGTGGACGTCTTCTGCGGTGATGATGGTAACACCCTGTCCCACGGTCCAGTCCCACAGGGACTTGTCCATACGACAGCGAATGCCGATCTGCACCATGCGTTCGGGATCGATCAGGCCTTCATTGATGGCGATGCGGAAGTTGGTGCCGTGGCTGACAGGCGCGGCATAGGTTTCTTCCCAAGTGTCCACATGGGCATCGAAATGAACCATGCCCACAGGACCGTGTTTTTTGTGCAGAGCTCGGAGCAGCGGCAGGCTGACCAGATGATCGCCGCCCACGGCTATGAGATGGTCGTAATTGCCAGCCTCGTCCTCAATCATTTGAAGCGATTCATGCAATTCGCCCATGAGCACCGGAAAATTGCCCACATCGGCAAAATCTAAGGTGAATCCGTCCGCCCACAACCCCGGATACGCGCCGCCTGTCATGCGACTGGCACGACGTACAGCAGCCGGTCCATCCCGCGCACCTGCACGATTGGTGGTGCCGATATCAAGCGGCACACCGGCAATGGCGAATGCCGCTTCCGGGTCGCGGTTTTCCGTACCGAAGAAGGTCTCGCGTGCGGCAAACGTGGGCATAGGGCGTTCGTGACGGTCCTGGGGCATGATGCTGACGTATATCCTGTAACTCATGTGGCTTGCGGGTGCCGAATTGCCTTGACGTTGGTGGGTTCGTCCCGTAAAAACCGGCGTCCAGACGGCAAGATGATGGCCGTTTCCAAGTGATTCGGCAAGTGTGCAATCCGGGATACGGGTTTCGCCGGCCGCGAACAGAATTTGAGGAATATGTACCATGGCCAGACGTTGCGAATTGAGCGGCAAAGGTGTAATGACCGGCAATAACGTGAGCCACGCCCACAACAAGACCCGCCGTCGTTATCTGCCCAATCTGCAGACAACCACATTGTTCAGCGAGACTCTTGGCGAGTCCGTCAAGCTGAAGGTCTGTATGGACGCCTTGCGCACGGTCGAACACAAGGGCGGCTTTGACGCCTATCTTCTCGATGCCAGTGACACAGATCTGACGACGGATATGACCCGGCTCAAGAAACGCCTTAAGAAGGCGGTCGCTGCCAACGCGGCCTGATGTTTTGTCGCACACCCCGGAATTAAGAAAGGCTCGCTTTGCGGGCCTTTTTTCATGCCTGTGATGGATTTTCTGTTTGTATCTGATCAGTCAGGAACCCGTAAGCTTGTTTCGGTATTATTCCGCCCATAAACGAGCATAAAAACACGCTCGCAGGTCTGCGTTGTTGGGGGTAGGGAATGAAATCGTACGATATATCCGGGTTGAATATCCTGGTTCTTGAAAATCACGTGTTGATTCGCAAGCTTTTGACTGACGTGTTCAAGGAGTTTGGCGTTCCGACCGTTTACAGCACCGCCGATAAGGAAACGGCGTGGAAGATATTCAATACCATGCCGGTGGACGTGATTCTGTGTGACTGGTGTAATGACCTCAATGGCATGGAATTCCTGCATTATGTTCGTGACACTGACTCTTCACCAAACCCGTATGTGTGTTTCTTCATGGTCACGGCCTATACAGAGATTGAAAAAGTGTGCATGGCACGTGATGAGGGCATGACCGAGTATCTGGCCAAGCCGGTATCGCCGAAAATGATCTACTCCAGGATTGTCCGCGTCATTGAACACGAACGGCTGTTCGTCCGCGCTCCGGAGTTCTTCGGTCCTGACCGCCGCCGCAAGGCGATGGGCGAAGTTCAGTTCAATGAAAGACGCAGCGCCGCCTAGCGGTTGTTGCGCACGGCTTTCACATGACCGGCGAATGAGGGCTCTGCCATCAGATCCTTGCAACGCTGGAACCGGCCTGTGGCATAGGCCCAGAAATCTTCAACCGGATTATCATTTGCGTGCTGGATAAGGCCCCAGAGCGTCCACAGCAGATCACACATGGCCTTGTAGATGATCATGCGGCCCATCTGGGCCTCGGTTGGCGTGCCGCCGAAATACGCTTCCATCATTTCACGGTCATGTTCATCTGAGAATCCGGCTTCTACAGATACATCTCCCAGATCCCAAAGCGGATCATTCATGCCGGAATACTCCCAATCGATGACCCACATGCGTTGGCCGTCGTCCAGAAAGTTCTCGCACAGGGGATCACAATGGCAGGGT
>JAJFID010000405.1 GCA_021775325.1 Rhodospirillales bacterium | reverse complement strand
ACGCGGGGCGCGGTTCAATGGTGCCAACATGAAGAACGGTGATTACGTGGGCGTGGACTTCGAAGGTGCCGATTTGCGCGATGCCGATCTGTCAGGTTCATTGCTGCGCGATGCCAATTTCAAGGATGCCGATCTGAGAGGTGCAAGATTGGGTAACACGGACAGGCGGGGAGCCACAGGGTTGGACCACGCGGTCTGAGTCAAATCGAGGAGACGTACGCATGAGCAACAATGAATGCTGTCAGACTTGCCGGTTCTGGTGTCCTCAGTGGAGATTCAAGAAACAACAACGCTATGGCGCTGATACCAGCCTGGAAGCCAGCAATCCCCGCCTTACAGGCGGTTTGCGCAAGGACTCCAACAAAGGTTTGTGCCGTCGTTATGCGCCGCAAGCCAGCGCCCTGACTACCGTCTGGATGGAAACGACCAGCGGCGACTGGTGTGGCGACTACGACCATACGGATGACGAGTGAAACAGCGCCACTGAGCGTGATTTACACCGAACGCGTGATACTGCCATCCACACGCAGGTTCTGTCCGGTCACGTAACTGGACTGGTCGGATGCCAGAAAACAGATTGCATCGGCGGTTTCATCCACCCGCCCGTAACGTCCCATTGGAAAACGCGATCAACGTTCTTCGGTTTCCGGCAGACTGTCGATGTAGCGGGGCAGAATGTTGTTCATGCGAATGCCGGGTAGGCAGGCGATGCAGATATCAAGAACCTGAAACTTGCCGGATTGCGAACGGCGTCTGTCGTCCGCACGGCAAAAATCTCTACGGTGGAAGACAATGTCCTCAAGCCCATCGGTAGACTGGATGCCGGTACGAAGAAAGCCGTTAGAATATCCCTGGAGAGGCATTGGCAGTCAAAACAGGCACAGGCAAACGGGTTATTGAACGGCGATCCATTGCCGAGAAAGTTGCACTGTTTCTCACGCGTAGTTTGTTGACGATGTTTGCTCTGTCGAGATAGTAGTCATACCTCATCGAAAAAAAACTTGACTTTTTACACTTTATATGATATTAATCCTATGTGTTATTTTCCATTGTGAATATTCCAATAGCGTTTAACGGGCCGGGGTTTTGATCCGCGAAGACTTTGTGCGTGTTTCTTTGGCAGAAATACCCGATCCACTTGGACCATTTCATGGTCCTGCCGGGCAGCGCCTGCCGGTCACAATTTTCTGGCGAAAGGCTACCCTCTCGGTCTTTGTCCCAAAGACCTGCCGGGCTATGGTTTTCCTGCGGAAAACCTCCGAATGTAGACATGGAAGGTTGCTGAACGTGGTCAATTGTCTACAAAATGAATGACTTCAATGACTTACAATGCGGTTTTTTGGCGAAATCAGAGGCCCCGCGTTACAAATGTAGTCATTTGTCTACAGAAAATGTAGACATTTGTTCACATCTGTTACCTTCTTTGGGCCACCATGTGGCCCGAAAAGGTACAACCTGACAGAGTCATCGTTAGATGACTCGAGAGGCCGAGGGTTTCACCAGAAACCCGGGGCCCGGCAGAGTCATCGTTAGATGACTCGAGAGGGGGAGTGTTACAGGGCTGGCACGATCCCCGGACGACACTTGCCCCGGCACAATGGCGTGAAACCCGCAACCATTAACGCTCAGGCGCTCTTTTTTTTCTTTGCTTTGCCGATTGCCCCGGCGGGCGTTACACCCAGATAGGGCGCGAGATAGCGGGCCGTATGGCTTTCGGCCACATGGCAGACGTCTTCGGGTGTGCCTTGTGCGACCACCCGGCCGCCCTTGTTGCCGCCCTCGGGGCCCATATCGACAATCCAGTCCGCCGTCTTGATGACTTCCAGATTATGTTCGATGACCACCACCGTGTTGCCGCTTTCCACCAGTGTATGCAGGACTTCGAGCAGTTTACGGACATCTTCGAAATGCAGCCCGGTGGTGGGCTCGTCCAGAATGTAAAAAGTCTTGCCCGTGGCACGGCGGGACAACTCCTTGGCCAGTTTGACCCGCTGCGCTTCGCCGCCGGAAAGGGTCGTTGCCTGCTGTCCCAGGTGGATATAATCGAGGCCCACCTTCTGCAGCGTGGCCATCTTGTCGCGGATTGAAGGCACGGCCTTGAAAAAATCCACGGCCTCTTCCACGGTCATATCCAGCACGTCCGCGATGGACTTGCCGCGGAATTTGATCTCCAGCGTTTCCCGGTTATAGCGCTTGCCCTTGCAAATATCGCACTGCACGTAAACATCGGGCAGGAAGTGCATCTCGATCTTGATCAGGCCGTCACCCTGGCAGGATTCACACCGGCCGCCCTTGACGTTGAAGGAAAAACGGCCCGGCTTGTAACCGCGAGTCTGGGCTTCCGGCAGGTTGGAGAACCAGTCCCTGATCGGCGAGAAAGCTCCGGTATAGGTGGCCGGGTTTGATCGCGGCGTGCGACCAATGGGCGACTGGTCGATATCGACGACCTTGTCGATGTGCTCGATACCCGTAATGTCGTCATGTTCACCGGCGTGGACGCGTGTGCCGTGAATGCGGCGGGCGAGAGCCTTGTACAGGGTCTCGATGACCAGAGAGGATTTGCCGCCGCCCGAAACACCGGTAATGCAGGTAAACGTGCCCAGCGGGAAAGCCACCGTTACATTGTCCAGATTGTTCTCGCGTGCGCCTTTGACCACCAGTTGATGGGTTTTCCGGAACTTACGCCGTTTTGTCGGCATGGGCACCTGTCGGCGACCACTGAGATACTGGCCCGTCAGACTTTCTGACGCCGCCATAACCGTATCGGGGGTTCCCTCGGCTACAATATGGCCACCGTGGCGACCCGCGCCCGGGCCCATGTCGATCAGATAGTCCGACTGACGGATGGCGTCTTCGTCATGCTCGACCACGATGACGGTATTGCCAATATCGCGAAGACGTTTGAGCGTCTCCAGAAGGCGGGCATTGTCGCGCTGATGCAACCCGATGGAAGGCTCGTCCAGAACATACAACACGCCGGTCAGGCCGGAACCAATCTGTGACGCCAGTCGAATACGCTGGCTTTCACCACCGGACAGTGTGCCGGATGAACGCGACATGGTCAGATACTCAAGTCCTACATTGACCAGAAAGCCCAGACGCTCGTTGATTTCACGTAAAATTCTGCGGGCAATTTCAGACTGTTTCTCGTTCAGGGAACCATCCAGCGTCGCAAACCAGTTCCGGGCCTCATCGATGGACATCTGGGTGACTTCTGAAATATGCAAACCGGCAATCTTGACCGCCAATGCTTCCGGTTTCAGTCGAAAACCGCTACAGGCTTCGCACGTGGTCACGGTCTGGTAGCGTGACAACTCATCGCGTACCCACGAAGAATCTGTTTCCCGCCAGCGGCGCTCCATATTCGGAATCACGCCTTCATAGGGTTTCGTGATTTCGTAGGATTTACGACCGTCATTGTAGCGGATCGCAACGTCGTCTTCGCCAGAGCCGTAGAGCACGATCTGCCGTACCTTCTGCGGCAATTTCTTGAATGCGGCGGCCAGATTGAAACCGTAATGCTCTGACAGACTCATGAGCGTCTGACCGTAATACTGAGACGAGGAATTCGCCCACGGCGCAATGGCACCTTCGTTCAGGGAAAGATTATCATCGGGTACAACCAGTTCCGGATCGAAATACATTTCTGTACCCAGACCATCGCAGGCAGGGCAGGCACCAAACGGGTTGTTAAACGAAAACAGGCGTGGCTCGACCTCGTCGATGGTGAACCCTGAAACCGGACAGGCAAACTTGGCTGAAAATGTGGTTCGCCCTGAACCGGCCATGTCGTCGCTATCGCTATCCTCAGCAAACACCAGACCGTCAGACAGGGAAAGGGCGGTTTCCAGACTGTCTGCCAGTCTCGTTTCAAGGCCCGGTTTGATCACCACCCGGTCGACGACCACATCAATGTCGTGTTTGAATTTCTTGTCCAGGGTCGGCGAGTCCTCGATGCTGTAAATTTCACCATCGATACGCACGCGTTGAAAACCCTGACGCGCCAGGTCACCCAGCTCTTTTCTGTATTCGCCCTTGCGACCACGAATCATGGGCGACATAAGATAAAGCCGTGTGCCTTCCGGCATGGTCATGATCCGGTCCACCATCTGGGTCACGGTCTGACTTTCAATGGGTAAGCCCGTCGCTGGCGAGTGCGGCACACCCACGCGGGCATACATCAGACGCATATAGTCGTAAATTTCAGTTACCGTGCCAACAGTGGAGCGGGGGTTGCGTGAGGTGGTTTTCTGCTCAATGGAAATCGCCGGTGACAGGCCCTCAATGGAATCCACATCCGGCTTCTGCATCAGTTCAAGGAACTGACGTGCATAAGCGGACAGACTTTCCACATACCGACGTTGGCCCTCGGCATAAATCGTGTCAAAGGCAAGTGATGACTTACCGGACCCCGACAATCCCGTAATAACGGTCAACTTGTCCCTTGGAATTTCCACATCAACATTCTGCAGGTTATGTTCGCGCGCGCCGCGCACGTTGATATTTTGCATTGATACTCACTGTTCGTCATCACTGGGAACCGACCGTTCCGGCCAGCGCAATCGGTCCTTATAAAATGCCCGCGGCTGGATTGGGAGTCCCGATTGCCCTGCAAGCCGGAAATTCTGAAAATAATCCGCCATCCTTGCATGACCTGTCAGAAATGAAGCGAAAGCAGTCAGCATGAAGGGGAAGCGAAAACTTCGCTCCCCCTTCGTGTATTGTGTATTCGCCCGGCCATGCCGGGTGTGCGAAGACGCTTAGCTGCCGCGAACCTCGGCAAGGAACTTGCCGACTTCCGTGCTCAGGACCTCAGACTGCTGGGCCAGTTCACCAGCCGCCGTCAGAATCTGCGCGGCCGCTGATCCTGTTTCCGACGCGCCCTGTGTCACCAGACCAATACTACCTGCCACTTCGCGGGTACCTGCCGCTGCCT
>JAJFID010000404.1 GCA_021775325.1 Rhodospirillales bacterium | reverse complement strand
TGGGTTCACTGAGGTTTTCCGGCGCAGACGTAACGCCGAACTTGGCAAACTCACCCACGCTCTGCAGGACCTGACAGCGGCCACAGATACCGCGACCACCACACACCGAGTCCACATCCACGCCCAGCGCACGGGCGCACTCCAGAATCGGCGTACCGAGCGGAAAGCTGCCGCGTTTGCCGGACGGCGTAAAGACGATCAGCGCCTCTTCCGCAGCGGCTGATGCTGAATCAGTTGTGGTATCTTCGGTTGCGTCTTCCGTTACGTCTTCTGTTACGTCTTCTGGCAAAACCCTGTTCCCCGGCCCGGTTCGAGTGTGCAGTTACCGTAGCATGTTATGCGCGACGACGACGACGACCTTCACGACGACCGGCACCCGCACCGGCGGATTCAGCACCTGGTGCCGCGGGTTCGCGGAAAGTCTTGATCCACTTGGCGCAGTTGGGGTCCTTGCCCATGACAATATCGGCACCCTTGACCGCTGCCATTTCCTGTTCCCGCAACGGGTTCATGATAGCAGACGTCAGTCCGGCACCGATGGCCATGCTCAGGAATGCGGCGTTCAGGCCATGACGATTGGGCAGGCCAAAGCTGAAGTTGGATGCGCCACAGGTTGTGTTCACTTTAAGCTCGTCACGCAGACGGCGGATCAGTTTCATCAACTGGGCACCGGCATCGTTCAGCGCACCCACCGGCATGACCAGCGGGTCGACCACAACGTCGCATGGTTTGATGCCATAATCGGCGGCACGTTCGACGATCTTTTTGGCGACCTCAAAACGCACGTCGGGATCTTCGGAGATTCCGGTTTCGTCGTTGGAGATGGCGACCACGGCGGCACCGTGTTTGGCGATCAGCGGCAGCACCACTTCGAGCCGTTCTTCTTCACCCGTGACCGAGTTGACCAGTGCCTTGCCCTGATAGACGGAGAGACCGCTTTCGAGGGCTTCCACAATGGATGAGTCAATGGAGAGCGGGGTATCGGTCAGGCCCTGGATGAGCTGAATGCACTCGGCCAGAATGCGCGGTTCGTCGGCGAGCGGAATACCGGCGTTCACATCAAGCACATTGGCACCGGCCTCGACCTGGGCCATGGCGTCCGATTCCACGCGGCTGTAATCGCCTTCGGCCATTTCGGCGGCCAGCAGTTTGCGACCCGTGGGGTTGATGCGTTCACCGATCAGACAGAAAGGATGCTCGAAGCCGATAATAATTTCTTTGCTCGCGGAGCTGATGACAGTTTCCGTCATGAGGCTCTCCATAAAAGGGGTTGGTGCCAGGTAGAGTGTCTAGGTCTCAGAAGTTATTGAGGTTTTAGAGATGTTGGTTGCGATCAGCAAGCCAGATTCCGACACTGGAAATGCTGGGAGCGTCTTCCTTGTCGTTTTGGCGTGTCGTTTCTGACTATCCGGCCATGAGATCGGGGCGATTTGTGCCTATACGGGGTCTGCGGCCAGCTCTTTCATACGTTCAGCGACAGCCAGTTCGCCCGGATTCGGTTCACGCGTCCAGGGTTTGCGATCCTTGATGACTCCGGATTCCTCGACGATCTCGGCGACCAGGGCTTCCTGACGGTAGGCCATGACATGGACACCGGCGACACCCTCGATCTCGCGCACGGCCTGCATCATCTCGATGCAGATTTTCTTACCTTCCAGCTTCTGGTCCTCGGCACCTTCAAGGCGCTCGATGATGCTGTCGGGAATATGGATGCCGGGCACGTTGGTGCGGATCCAGCGCGCCGTCTTGGCCGACGCCAGTGGACCCACGCCGATCAGGATGAAGCATTTTTCGTGCAGGCCCATATCGCGGACCTGTTTCATGTACTCGTTCAGGATATCCAGATCGAAACAATACTGGCTCTGCACAAACTGGGCCCCGGCGGCGATCTTCTTGGCCAGGCGAAGGGGGCGGAAATCGTAGGGTGGCGCAAACGGGTTGATGGCACCACCGAGAAAGACCTCCGGTCCGCTGGTGATCTTGCGTCCGGACAGAAACTTGTTTTCCTCGCGCATGGTGGTGATGGCTTCCAGCAGGGACATACAATCCAGGTCGAACACCGGCTTGGCTCCGGGCTGATCCCCGGCCTGAACCCCGTCGCCGGTCAGGCACAGGATGTTGTTCACGCCCATGGCCGCCGCACCGAGCACGTTGCCCTGAATGGCGATGCGGTTATGGTCGCGACAGGAAATCTGCATGACCGGCGCATAACCCATGCGGGTCAGCAGCGCACAGATGGCGACACTGGACATGTGACAGTTGGCGCCGGAGCCGTCGGTGGCGTTGATGGCATCGACCCAACCATTAAATACGGCGGCGCGCTCGTAGACATCCTCCGGGTTGGCGGAATCCGGCGGGTTCAGCTCGGCGGTAACGGCGAATTCGCCACGGCGCAATACGCGCTCCAAGCGGCCTCGCGAACTATGACCGGGCATTAGGGTCAGGGGTGCACCGGGATCCCGGGGGTCTTCGTCTGTTTCTTCGTACATGGTCGTTATTCCGTTGCGCCGGAGCGGGCGGCCTGTTTTTCCGCCGCTTTGTCTGATGTCACGCGCAGCCAGGATGACGAGCCTTTCAGGCTGTTATCCACCGGCTGTTGCACATCCATGATGGTGTCGCCGCCTTTCATGGATCGGCTGCCCTGCCACGCCTGCACCCAGACGCAGGGCATGTCCGGCTCGACCTCGCAGTGGCCGTTGGCGCGCACACCGCCGCAAGGGCCGTTGCGCAAAGACTTGGGGCAGTTCATGGGGCACGACATGCCGGTACTCGACAGCGCGCACTGGCCGCACATACGGCAGTCGAACAACAGTGCCTTGATGCGTTTTTCCACCGCTACCATGGGAGTTTCCACGCGTTTGTAACCGATGGCCGACCATAGCGGATGCAGCGCAAGCAGGGCACTGGCGAACGTGTTGTAAAACCACTCCAGCACGCGCGAATGGCGCACGGACCACAGCCGCAGGGAGTAACGCGAGCGGGTGCGGTAGACGCTGCTGGTACCCGATGGCTCGTACACGGTGATGCGGGCCACCGGCGTCAGACCTTGTTGCCGGAGTTGTGGATGAGCGCCCGCAGGGTCTCCACGTCAAACTCGGCTTCCAGTTCCGCCGCCTTGGCTTCGGCGACCGCTTCCATGTCGTCGCCACACTCGGTGGGCTCACCCCGTCGCCAGTCGGCCAGATAATCGTCCGTGTCAGCGGCACCGCCTTTCATGGCGGCGGCATCGATGGCTTCCTGAAAACGGTCGGACAGCAAGACCTTGGCATTCTTGCGCCCGGCCTTGACGACCACCTGAGACGGGATGTCCCGCCAGTACAAGATTGTCATTTGCGCCATGGTGTTCTTAACCTTCGATTGGTGTTTCGGTTGCAGCACTATCAGGGGTTTCGCCCTTCAGAATGCCCATATACTGTCCCAGCCCGTCCAAGCCGGTGAATCTGTACTCGTACGCGAGGCCCAGCTTGTCTGCCGCAGCCTTCGCTTGTTCCTGCAGCGACGCATCCTCGATCTGGGCCATGTACATCAGGCGTTTGTAGTTGCCAAAATACATGGGCAGCAGTTCCGGGTGTTTGTCGATGCCAAGTCCACCCATGATCAGGGTGTCGAACTGGCGGACCAGATAGTCGGTCAGATAGAAGGTGCCCAGTTCCTGCTCGTAGGCCTCGGCGAACTCTGCCGAGCCCATATAGAACTCGTAACAGTGGGCACCGGGAATGCGTTCGACGCCTTCTTCTTCCAGCACCTTGTCCAGCATGCCGCCGGTGCCGCAATCGCCATAAAGCGCCAGGATACGATCATACTTGTCGCGGTTTTCGTGAATCTTCTGACGCATGCCGTCCGGAATATGTTCCGGGCGATTATGCCAGATGGCCGGCAGACAAGTGATCTCCATGTGACGCCAGTCGTTAAGCTCGATCAGCGCCAGCGCCTCACGGGCCAGGGCACCACAGGCGATCAATAGCGTTTTAGGCAGGCGCGGGGTCTCAGATGACGCCACGGCTGTTCTCCTTCATCAGAAGAGCATCACAAAACTTGCGAACGGGACGGACCCGACAGGGGATTAGCCGGCGAGGGCGGATCCCTGACGTTTTGCCATCCAGGTCTTTGCGGTTTCCACCGCAACGGCCGCGTCACGGCAATAGGCATCGGCACCGACACTGTCGGCAAAAGCCTCGTTCAGCGGTGCACCACCAACCAGTACAACGAAATCACTGCGACGACCCTGTTCAACCAGCGTATCGATGACAACTTTCATATACGGCATGGTCGTGGTCAACAGCGCGGACATACCCAGGATGTCGGCCTCTTCCTTGTCCAGGGCTTCCAGATAGTTTTCAACCGGATTATTGATGCCCAGATCA
This sequence comes from Rhodospirillales bacterium, assembly GCA_021775325.1. Taxonomy (GTDB): domain Bacteria; phylum Pseudomonadota; class Alphaproteobacteria; order Rhodospirillales; family Casp-alpha2; genus JABJGO01. The sequence goes on along the minus strand of JAJFID010000404.1, from coordinate 10,958 downwards.
ACAACCTCGAAACCGGCGCCTTCCATCATCATGCCGACAAGATTCTTGCCGATGTCGTGGATGTCGCCCTTGACCGTGCCGATAACCATCTTGCCCATTTTGGGCGCACCGGTTTCAGCCAGCAGCGGTTTCAGGATGAACATGCCCGCTTTCATGGAGTTGGCGGCCATAAGCACTTCCGGCACAAACAGGATGCCATCGCGGAAATCAATACCGACGATGCGCATGCCCTCAACCAGGGCTTCAGTCAGGACGCGGTAGGGTTCCCAGCCACGTCCCAGCAGGATGTTGACGCCCTCGGTGATCTCGTCGGCCAGGCCGTCGTAGAGATCGTCGTGCATTTGCAGGGTCAGTTCTTCGTCGTTCAGTTCCGACAGAACGATATCTTCTTCGTCCGACATCACCAGTTCTCCCAATTAAAAGGCCCGAAATGGGCCGGTAAATATTGCACAAAAAGGGCGCGCACATCGCACTGTGCACAGGACTCAGAATTCGACCATTTTCATGAAAAAATCTGTCCAACAGCAGACACGGATTGTAAATGCGGCGACATTTTGTGTGTTTTTGGCATACCAGCCCCTAAAAAGCCTTAAGGGTCAGGGGGATAGGCGTTATGTTATGGTATTCTACACTATTTCATCGGCGCAAATCGACAGGAAAGCCCGGGAATGCTATCCAAGATAAAGCTAGGACTGGCAATTGCTGTTGCGGCACTTTCGTTTGTCCTCCCTATACCCATCTCCACGTTAGCACTTCAACCCAACGAGGATACGCTTTCGGAAGAGGACTACAATAATCTGCAACGCGGCGTAGCGGCCTATCAGAACAAGGTCTACGAGGATGCGTTTTCTGTTCTGGAACCTCTTGCCCATATGAACAGTGCTGAGGCACAGTTCTTTGTTGGCCAAATGTTTATCTCGGGTGACGGAGTACGGCAGGACTTCGACGCGGGTTTTCTTTGGTTGCACGCGTCTGCCGATCAAGGCCTTCAACAGGCGGTCGACTCTTTGAACTACAAGTACAAACGAGTGCTCCAGCCTGGGATATTTATGACCCTGACGGACGAAACATCTATTCCTGAAGGTTTTTACGATGGGGTGTATGGCCGTACATTCAGACAGGCTATGAAATGGTTTTCGCCACGAGCAGAAACCAACGATCCATATTCGTTGCATTTCCTTGGGTTGGTTTACTGGTATGGAATCTATCGTGATGTCGATAAGGGCTTAGGCATGCAGTACATGAGCGAAGCCTATGAACTTGGCAGCGAGGAAGCAGCCATCGAATTACAGTTCATGAAGACGGATGAACCCTAAAGTAATTGCAACCTTCTCCTGCAAACGCAGGTCGTCGTTGCCCCGTGAGGTGAGATCGCCGAACTCGCCCGAGAACTTCTCCTGAATTGAAATGGATCAATTCCCGTGTCGCCTATTAACTGGTAATGTCGAATTGAGGATATAGTGCAGAACAATTTGCCGTTAGGTTGCTCGCGCTCGGCCACAGCACAGAACGTTGTGCCGGATTGATGGAATTTAGGAGAGATTATGTCAGCATTTCCAGAAAGTGCCCGTGTGGTCATCGTCGGCCTGGGCGGCATCGTCGGCGCTTCGGTCGCCCATCATCTGATTGAACGCGGCTGGGACGATATCGTCGGTATCGACAAGTCAGCGATCCCCACGGATATCGGATCCACGTCGCACGCGTCGGATTTCTGTTATGCGACGGCGCATGATTTCCTGACCTGCTGGTCGACCATGTATTCCATTGAATTCTACGAAAAGATGGGCCGTTATGCCAAGGTTGGCGGGTTTGAGATTGCCCGTGTGGGTGACGATGGCCGCATGGAGGAACTCAAACGCAAGATCACATCCGGTCGCGCCTTTGGCACCAATGTGCGGTACGCATCGCCTGCCGAGATCAAGGAGAAGTTCCCGCTTGTCGAAGAAGACATGATCCAGGGTGGCATGTGGGACCCGGACGCCGGGCTGGTCGCGCCACGATCGCAGACCGTTGCCGGTGAACTGGTGGAAGCCGCAGAAGCCACCGGCAAGCTGAAATCATTCGCCAACACTGCGGCTGAGGATCTGATCATCGAAGGTGGCCGTATCCGTGGCGTAGTGACCCGCCGTGGCACCATCATGGCGGACTACGTCATCGTTTGTGCCGGTCTGTGGGGACGCCTGATTGCCGAAATGGCGGGCGAGGACCTGCCTGTCATGCCGGTGGATCATCCGCTCACATTTTTTGGCCCCTATGAGGAGTTTGCCGGAACCGGCAAGGACATTGGCTTCCCGCTGCTGCGCGATCAGGGTAACTCCGCCTATATGCGTGATACGGGCGATCCGACAACACCGGAAGGCGGCATGATCGAATGGGGGTACTACGAAGAATCCGATCCGCGTATGTGCCATCCCCGTGACCTTTTGGAAAAATCAGAAGCCCGCCTGTCGCCCTCCATGCGTGATCTGGATCTGGAACAGGTCATGGAGCCGCTGGAAAAGGCCATGGAGCTGACGCCCATACTGGCGGAACTGGGGTATGATGAAAAACGATCCTTTAACGGGCTGTTGCAGGTCACGGCCGATGGCGGCCCCTCTATCGGTGAAAGCCAGAAGGTTCGCGGTTTGTGGTATGCGGTTTCGGTCTGGGTCAAGGATGGCCCCGGTACAGGCAAGCTGATTGCCGACTGGATGACCGATGGCCGCACCGAAGTTGACCATCATTCCATCGATTACGCGCGGTATTATCCGTTCCAGATGGAAGAGAAATACATTCACGATCGCTGTTACGAATCGGCCTTCAAAATCTATAATCCGGCGGTACATTCGCGCGAACCCTATGGCGGTGGCCGGGGTGTGCGCCAGAGCCCGTTTTATGAACGTGAAAAGGAACTGGGCGGCCACTTTATGGAAATCGGTGGCTGGGAACGTGCCCACGGTTATGCCAGCAATGATCATTTGCTGGAAAAATATGCCGATCAGGTGCCGGTTCGCGAAAACGAGTGGGACAACCGCCACTTCTGGCGCGTATCCAACGCCGAACACCTGGAAATGAGCGCCAACGTCGGCATGATCAACCTGTCGCACTTCGCCATGTACGATATCACCGGCCCGGATCACGTGGCCTTCATGGAACACCTGTGTGTTGCCAGGGTCGGTGCCGACAATCAGGTGGGCAAGGGTATCTACACCCACTTCCTTGACGACCGTGGCATGGTCAGGGCCGATTTCACCGTGTTCCGCATGGCAGACCGATTCCGCTTTGTAGACGGTGCCGATGCCGGTAACCGGGACTTCGTCTACATGAAGCGCATGGCCGAGGACCTGGGCTACGATGTCCGTATCGTAGACGTCTCCAGCGACTTCACCACAATCGGACTGTGGGGGCCCAACGCCCGCACCACGCTGCAGAAGGTGACAGGCGACGCAGACAGCCTCAGTCCCGAGAACTTCCCCTTTGCCGCGATCAAGACCCTCGAGATCGGTGGTAAGCAGGTCGCAGCATTCCGCATATCCTATGTGGGCGAGCAGGGCTGGGAACTGCACATGGCATACGACGATGGTCTGGCTGTATGGGATGCCATCCGCGCGCACGACGTCATGCCGTTTGGCGTGGAAACCTATGCCAACTCGCGCCGTCTGGAAAAGAGCCTGCGTCTGCAGAACGCTGACCTGCTGACCGAGTACAATCTGCTGGAGGCCGATCTGGCCCGACCCAAAGTCAAGGACGCGGACTTTGTTGGCAAGGCCGCGTATCTGGAACACCGTGCCAAAGACCACCAGACCGCCATGTTGTGCACGTTCGTCATGACCGACAATGTGGACGGGAACGGTGTTGCCCGTTATCCGGTGGATACCATGCCCATCGTCGACCCGGCCACGGGCGAGCCCATCGTTGATGCAGAAGGGCGGCTTTCCTACACCACGTCGGTGGCCTTTGGTCCGACCATCGGCAAAAACATCATGCTCGGCTATCTGCCCCACGAACACGCGGTCAAAGGCAAAGCCTTCCAGGTGGAGTACTTCAACGAAACCTACCCGGTCGAGGTTGCCGGTGTGGGCTACGAGCCGCTGTATGATCCGGAGAATCTGAAACCGCGGACTTAAACGGATATCCAACGAAAAACGGCCCGACAGGTACTGTCGGGCCGTTTGTCATTTGTGTGGATTAGATGGGCGAAGGTTTACGCCGCCTCAGCAAACCGTGATCTGATCTGACCCAACACGGCGTCCTTGTTCACGTCGTTGGCGCCCATTTTCAGCATGGCGTCGGCGAAACGACCGACGATGTCGCTGATGGCGTCTTCCGATAACTGGTTGAGGATGCCGATGCGAATCTGCACGGGTTCGGACAGCGTTGGCCAGATGGCAAAACCTTCGGCACGGCAACCCTGAACCAGTTCCTTTTCGCGGCCGGCCAGCGCGTCCGGCAGGTTCATGACCACCAGGCTGGTCATGTTGGATGTCACCTTGCAGCCCATTGCGGAGACGGCATCGCGCAGAATGCTTTCGTGGAAGGCGTAGTCGGCAGCTTTCTGGGCCCGACCGTGGATCAGGCTGAGACGCAGAGCCTCGTGGACCGACGCGACGGCATAACAGGAGTGGGTCTGGTGATAGGCCGGTGCGTCAACATCCTGGCCGTCGATGACGCCCCAGTGACGCGCGCCCAGAACCGGGTGGTTGACGTAAGTGCGACAGCCGCGCTTGTTGACAATATCCACATAGGCGTCAGCGAAACTCACCGGCGCATAGGTCAGAGGCAGGCCCAGAACACCTTTCTGCGGGCAGGATGCCCAGCCGACCACAGCCGGATAATCATCGATGCTGTAATCCGCAATGCCCAGACTGGACACGGCATCAATCAGGCCCAGGGCTCCGTGTTTTTCACAGGCGTCGTTGAAGCCCGCCAGGTCGTTAATGCGGCCACTGCCGGTTTCCCAATGCGCCATGAAGGCCCACATGGGTTTGTGTTCTGCGAGGGCTGCATCAACCATCTCGCCAGTGACGGAGGTACCGTGCGGAACGTCGATCACATGTACATTTGCGGGCTGCGGTTGAACCGGGTTCGCGGCCAGGTCCTCGGCGGAGGACGCCTTCATGCGGATGGTTTGACAGTCAATGCCGCTGAACGTCCCATTATTGAAAGCAACGATTGTGTCGCCGGGCAGAATGGCACTGAGCATACAGTCGAGACCGCTGAACCCTGTACCGGCAACGCCGTAGGTGTAGGCGTTGGTGGTGCCGAACATCTCGCGCAGCATTTGTTTGATTTCTTTCATGCCACGGATCACATCGGCCTGCATGTGGTCGGCCACACCGGACGCGGCAAAGGCTGCCAGCACGCGGGGGTCCGTATTACCGGGTCCCGGTCCGGCGGCGAGGGTATCAGGAATAACAAGCTGTGGAAAAATGGTCATGGCGGGTTCTCACGTCTGGCGGCCAGGTGTCGGAATGGGGTTGCAGCATTCGTTCACTGACGGTGAATAGAAATCGATGGCAGAGTAAAGCGGACGCCTTTTAAACGCATTTGTCTGAAAGCGAAACCAAAAATCCCATTAGCGCCGCATAAGCCCCCCAGCTATGGAAATCGGTCAGATCATTCCTACCCGGCAAGATCTACCCGGCATTCCGGTCGTCTTGTTCGTCCATCGTGTGTTGTGAACCCTGCGTGGCCTCGCTGATGACCTTGCCGGTTAACATACCGGAGTCACCGGAAATGACCTGGGCGGCGAGCAGGTTTTGCGGACTGGTCAGATTATCGGCCATTGCCGAACCACCGTGTCCATCCGGGTTGGTGTTTCCATTGATGACGGTGTCCGATGCCATGCGTTCCTGTATTTCCTGGGCGATCATATCTTCAATCGTCTGGCGCTGTTCCGGTGGCATGGCCTGCAGCATTGCTTCGTTAAGACCCATAGCCTCCAGTATTTTTGCCCGCAATTCCGCCTGCCGTCGCTCGTGTGCTTCTTCCACATAGGCGCGCATGCCGTTTTCACGAATGAACGCGATATCGTTCGTGTTGTTGTCTGGTGCACCCGGTTTCTGGTTGTCCAGGGCCTTGTTTCTGGCAGCCAGATTCCGCGCTGCCACCTGATCAGCCGAAAGCGCGTCTTCGAATGATTTGCCGGTATCCGGTCGGGCCACCGCCGTTGTCGGCAGAACGTTGAGCGGCGTGGCAATAGGTTTGTCTATTTCCATTAAGTGCGTTCCTTGCTGCAACAATTATCGTTACTGTTCGGAATTTCACGCAATATTCGTACCAACAGAATTGTTCTCACGTTGCCCGGTTCGGCATCCAGTGGCGGGACGGATTTTAAGGCGCGGTGGCCTCACGCTCGAGCGCGCCATTCTGCAATGCCGTCTCGACAACGATTTCCATCAATTCGAAACTGGATTCGGAACTGACGTCTTCGAAGTATACGGTGCCGGGCCAGGGCGGATTGCGTTCGTCATACCCTGTGTTCGAGATGGTTTGGGCCACGTTCTTGATCGCTTCCACACATTCCCTGGATACATCTCTGAGGGCCTGACGTTCCGCCTCCATATCCGTGATGCTGTTACGATCCAGTTGTGATGCACCAACGCCCGTAAACAGGGGTCTGTTTCGCTGGATGGCCTGATCTTCGTAATAGGACACGGGCACGCGGTCATCATGCAGCCGGATCACAAAATCGCGGCAGACACTGTGTTTCAGTTCCGTCAGTTCCGTCAGGTCCACGGCGGATGCGCTGTCGGTTGCGGTACCGCCTGCCCGTCGCCTGCCACTGCGGTCTTTCTGCCGGGCCTGGGCCACATAGTCACCCCTATAATTGGCGTCATAAACCCGGTGACCCCACGGACGCCCTTCCACCAGCCGTTGTATGGACCGGATTGCCTTGTCCCTGCAGTTTTGCGGGCCGATAAAAAACGGCGATCCCGAGGCATCAGACAGTTCCACCCAGCCGTTGGGAAATCGCTGAAAAAAATGTTCGATCCACGGCCGATGCACGTGGTCGACCAGATGATCCAGAACGTTGTCGGCAAGCTCTGGTTCGTGAACCAGCGCCGCAAGCAACGGCTCCTGACCAAACGTATCGGCGGCCAGGCTATAGGGTGCCGACAGATGAAGGATGGGCTCAAGACCGGTCAGCCGCTCATAACAACGGATTGTTTCCTCGATGATCCGGGGAATGCCGCTGTTCAGGTCGGGTGTGACGACATCCTGCCAGGTATCACGGTTCATCAGCATGACGTCCGGGTCCGAACCCGGCGGAAACTTGTCCGGATACATGGTTTGCTGGCCAAGCGCTTCTGCGGTGAAGGCATAGACCGGCCAACTCACGTACAGTTTGTTCATGCCAAGCAATCGGCGCGACAATAACGTGGTCCGTACATAACGCTCCGGGTCGCCTTTATAGAACGCCGCAGACTCCATGCCGTACAGGTCATGCATAATGCTCAGAGTCATCAAATTAATTGATCCACCGATGTGTACGGCGTCAACGGGTGCCCGGACACCGAAGTTGCTGTCGAGCTGGCCCGCGATGGTCGCGTCGAAGACGGCACGCAACTGCTCGCGAGCCGCATTTTCATGTTTCTGCCAACCTGACAGCAGGTGTATGCCCGCTGGAAACACAAGTTCATTAATCATTGGCGGGCGCTCCGGAAATGCTAGGACAAAGTCTTGATAGAACTTCATTTGATTGGGCGGTAGCTTGAAAATTTTTATCTATAGTATATAATTATTATATGTCAGATAGTCGAAAACTCCAACCGGTCCTGAATGCCCTGCCGGCATTTGAGGAGGCGGCGAGAGCGTCGAGTTTTTCAACGGCTGCCCAGGTGCTCGGCATGGCCCAGCCATCGGTCAGTCGATTCATTGCCAATCTGGAAAACCAGATCGGCGTCAAGTTGTTCGTTCGGCAGCACAATCACGTCACGTTGACGGTACAGGGTGAGCGGCTGTATGAAGCGACGGCGCTGGGACTGGGCCATATCAGGTCTGTTCTGGGTGAACTCTCCACCACAGCACCCAGCGAAACCATCACCATCAGTTGCACCCACGGTTTTGCCCACATGTGGATACTGCCACGCATGGATCGATTGAAGGTGTTGCTGGGCAATCAGGACGTGACCATCGTGACCACGGATCATACCAACAGTGCTTCGCAGGACGATAATCAACTGGTGGTGCGGTTCGGTGATGGCACCTGGCGCGACGGCACACCGTTGTTATTGTTTATGGAGGATGTATTCCCCGTTTGCTCGCCGGAATTTGCCAGCCGATACAACCTGCTCGACGGAAATCTGACGCCCGAGGAGTTTTCGAGCCTGCCATTGATTGTTCAGGACGACGGCGATGTGGGCTGGATGAACTGGCCTAAATGGTTTGCATGTTTCGATGTTGCTTTTGAACGTCCTTCTGACATCCATGCCATCAATAATTACGCCTTTGTTTTACAATCAGCCATGGAGGGCAAAGGCATTGCCCTTGCCTGGCACAACCTGATTGAACCGTATCTTTCAAATGGCTGGTTGACCAGATTGACGGACTTCGCTGTGACCACGAACAGCGGATATTATCTGATGTGTCCCCATAATCACGCTGGCGAGCCAGTGGTGCGCCGCTGGATCACTGATACGGCGTAAATCGCGAAACCGGCTTGATACCTACCGCCAGTAACAAAACGGCCCGACAAATGCCGGACCGCTTGTAACGTGTTTGACGAACCGGCGGGTTAACCCAGTTCAGCATCCAATGCGGGAACTGCGTCGAACAGATCAGCCACGAGGCCGTAGTCTGCGACCTGGAAGATAGGGGCTTCCTCGTCGTTGTTGATGGCAACAATGACTTTGGAATCCTTCATACCGGCAAGGTGCTGGATGGCGCCCGAAATACCGACGGCGATATACAGGTCCGGCGCCACGACTTTGCCGGTCTGACCGACCTGGAAGTCGTTGGAGACGTACCCGGCGTCGACGGCGGCGCGGGATGCACCAACGGCGGCGTTGAGCTTGTCAGCCACGGACTCGATGAGCGGGAAGTTGTCGCCGGATTTCATGCCACGCCCGCCTGAGATGACGATGCGTGCCGTGGTCAGTTCAGGACGATCAGATACACTGACCTCCTGGGAAACAAACGCCGACAATCCGACATCACCGGTTGCTGAAACGGCTTCGATGGAGGCCGAACCTCCTTCGTCTGCTACGGCTTCAAACGATGTCATGCGAACCGTCACCATTTTGATAGCGTCGGTGGACTGTACCGTTGCCATGGCGTTACCGGCATAGATGGGGCGAATAAACGTGTCATCGCTCTCGACCGACGTGATTTCCGATACCTGCTGCACATCCAGCAGGGCGGATGCGCGGGGCATGACGTTTTTGCCAAAAGTCGTGGCTGCAGCCAGTACGTGGCTGTAGTTCGGGGCAAGCTGAACAATGAGCGGTGCAATGTTTTCGGCGATGTCGTTGCCGTATTCAGCAGAGTCCGCATTCAGTACCTTGGCGACGCCGGGAATTCTGGCAGCCGCTTCGGCAACGCCGGATGTGCCGCTACCGGCAACCAGAATTTCGATATCGCCGGAAAGCTGAGATGCTGCGGCGACTGTGTTGAACGTGGCGCTGGCCAGCGTTTCGTTGTCGTGTTCTGCGAGGACCAGGATGCTCATGAGATCACCTTTGCTTCATTCCGGAGTTTATCAACAAGTGTGGCCACATCAGGCACGATGACACCGGCTTCGCGGGCTGGTGGTTCATTGACGCTGATGACGTTGACCCGTGGTGACACATCCACGCCCAGATCGGCAGGCGTGGTCATGTCCATGGGTTTTTTCTTGGCCTTCATGATGTTGGGCAGGCTGGCATAACGCGGCTCGTTCAGGCGCAGATCCACGGTAACAACAGCCGGCATCTTCAGGGTCAGCGACTGCAGACCCGCGTCCACTTCGCGAACGATGTTGAGGTTGTCGCCAGCGGTCTCGATCTTGGAAACGAACGCACCCTGTGACCAGCCCAGTAGTGCCGACAGCATCTGGCCGGTCTGGTTGTTGTCGCCGTCAATTGCCTGTTTGCCCATGATGACAAGACCCGGACCTTCGTTATCGACGACGGCCTTCAGCAGCTTGGCAACACCAAGTGGCTCCAGCACTTCGTCGGTTTCGATCATGATGGCGCGATCTGCACCCATGGCCAGCGCGGTGCGCAGGGATTCCTGACACTGGGTCGGGCCAGCGGTCACGGCAATGACTTCCTCTGCCGTTCCGGCTTCCTTCATGCGTACAGCTTCTTCAACTGCGATTTCACAAAAAGGGTTCATGGCCATCTTCACGTTGTTGGTTTCAACACCGCTGTTGTCGGCTTTAACCCGGACTTTGATATTGGCGTCAATGACGCGCTTGACTGGAACAAGAACCTTCATCGATTCATCCGCATAAAAATATGTTTCTGTTCAGGTGAAATATCCGACATGGCGTGTCTGTCGGTTTCACGGCGATTTCGCCGGATTTCCACGCACCCGGGGGCAGGCGAAGCCAAGCGAAGCGCGGAATGTAGGGCGCAATCAAAATGATTGCCAGCACAATTTCGACGCAGAATATCGTAATTTCGCCTATCATATTTGCGACATAATGACGAAATCGGGAAAGTATGAGACGGCTGCGGGGCAGTGGATTACGGCAGCCATCGTTAAATGGTCGCAACAACCAGCTAACAATCAAATTGCAGGCCTCTACCGTCCTCTGGATACAATATCGGTGTGCCCTGCATCAACGGGAGTTTGTCATGAGCGAAAATATTGCCCACGTAAGCGAAGTGAGTGGCGGCGGCCGCAGGGCGCGTGGTGGCGGACGAGACGCGCGCCGGGCCTTGCGTGAAAACGCTGGAATCCAGTCAGCGCCCTATATTCAGCGCAAGATTCCCTACACCGAGATTCTGGGCGAGGAAGCCCTCGTCACCATCGAGACCAATGCGGACACTATT
>JAJFID010000403.1 GCA_021775325.1 Rhodospirillales bacterium | reverse complement strand
CCTCAATAGGCGTTATGGCCGGATCATCAAAAATCACAAAATACTTGAGGATGTCCTCGGTCTGCTTCCATGTGCAGACCAGACCGCGCGGGATCACAAAACACTCCCCGGCGCTGATCGTGGTCTCAACACCATCCTCGGTTTCGATGGTGACCGAACCCTCCAGCACTTTCATGAATTCATCAACGCCGTAGGGCCCCATTTTCTCCACAACTGGCGTGCAGTGCCACACCCCGGCCATGAGGCCCAGAGCCTCGTCGTTGAAATACAGGTGCCCCTTTTGTACCGGAACATCAGATTCCAGGGTTGCCGGGTCCATTTCTTCCCAGACTTCCAGTCCCGTGTCCGCCGGGCCTGAGGTGTTGAGTTTTGTAATTTGCAAAGCACTCATGATTATCTCCTGTCAATAATTTCCGCGACTATACGCCGCAGACACTGCGGCGTCGACTGTCTGAATGATGACAGATGAAATTTGACCTGAACTGGCCTATACTCCTTATCCAACGAAAGGCCATACAGATATGGAGCGGAGAGAAGATAATAATATTATTGTAACCGGTGTCGTGGTCATCGGGGCGCTTGCCCTGTGGGCGACCATCCGGAATTCTCCAGAACTCATGGATTCCGGCAGTTACTTTGCCTTGACCGGTCAGTTCCTGGCGTCATTCGCCACCATTGTCATTCTGTTCCTGATCGTGTTTTTTGGTGTGTTGATGGGCTTGATGCTTGCATTTGCCGCGCTGCTCAATTTGCATGTGCCTTTCATCAGTCAGGTGCTGGACTGGATCGACCAACAGGCGGAGCCGGACTGGACGGACGGCCATTCCCCGAACACCAGCCCTACCTGGCATGCCGTATTTGGCGATTTCATGGAAACCGGTTCGCAAACCCGGAACAATATCTGTCGGGCCGTGCAGATGGCTGCTGTGCCCATCGCCTCGACCATCGTGTGTGCCTTACTGTTTTTCTGACCCGCAGATCGCATCAAGAAATGTGCCGGCTACGTCCAGATAGACCTGGATGTCCGCAACGGTATGCGACAGCATGGCCGCGGGCCCGGCTGAACTGATGGCTTCCCAGACCCCGTGCGTGGCCATGAACAGGCGTTTTGCCGCGGTGAATTCCGGGTCCAGCGAGTATGCGGCTTGCTGTGCATTCCGCGGCATGTCTTTGCACAGGAACCAGCCGGACCGCCCGCCAATATTGACTGAGGTCCAGTCCAGTCCGCGAGCCTCGAACAGATCGGCAAGGCCTGTGCTCAACTGCTGGCCGCGCTCATCCATGCGATCATGGGCATCCGGAGTCAGGCAGCTTTCCAGCGCCACCCGCGCCACACTGAGGCCCAGCGCGCTGGCGTGTGTGGTGCCGCCAATCATCAGGCCGGCCTGACCGGCCCTGTCCCGATCCAGATACTTCTCGCAAAGACCCGCCAGGTCCGGTGTCATGCCATAGGCGCTGAACGGAAACCCACTGCCCATGCCCTTGCCGATGACCTGGACATCAGGCTCGATGGACCACAGGTTTGTCAGGCCTCCATAGGCGAAAGAGTTGGTGTGCGCCTCGTCCATGACCAGCAATGCACCGGCGTCGTGCGTCATGGCGCGCGCCGCAGCCCAGAACCCGTCATCGGGAAACACGATGTTGCAATTGGTCAGCATGGGTTCGGCAATCACACAGGCCACGTCGCCCTGGGCCAGAACCTGTTCCAGGGCATCCAGATCATTGAACGGGATTATCCGGGCGTGGGCGAGCGAGCCCCTGGCCAGCCCCCTGCCCTCGTGCACGGGTTTGCCGTCCAGCTCAATCACCATGGTATCGTCGATATGGCCGTGATACTTGCCCTCGAACATGACAATGGCCTCGCGCCCGGTGGCAACGCGGGCCATGCGGATGACCTCCATGTTGGATTGGGACGCCGTGCCGGTGAACTGCCAGTACGGCAGGCCACTGCGTTCGGCCAGCAACTCGGTTGCCACGATGCCGTCTTCCGTGGGCAGCAGGAACGAGCTGCCTTTGGACGCGCGTTCGGCCAGTGCATTCGTGATGGCGTGCGTACCATACCCCATGAAGGATGCCACATCGGCCTGGTTCATATCCAGATAGCGGTTGCCGTCCACATCGTTGAACCATGCGCCACTGGCATCCGTCACATACATGGGTAAATGCTCGTAGAGGCCCATCATCCAGGCCATGGGCACACCACAGGGCTGGGACGCTTTTGCCCGCTCATGCAGGGCCTGCGATTTGCTCATCATGCCCGCAAAACGGGCCGCCTCGCGCTCGCGAACCCGACGCAGTCTGTCACCCGAAATGCCGTAGGGTTTCACGTCAGGACTCCGGTCTAGCGTACATAGGACGCGCCGTTGACATCGATGGTTGTTCCCGTGGCATGGGGCACCAGACCCGAGGCCAGAAAACAGATTGTATGGGCGATGTCGTCGGGTGGCGCGATATCACCCATGGGAATCTCGCCGGTCACAATATCTTTCAGCTTGGGGTCCTTCTCGAACGCTTCCACCGCCATGTCGGTTTCCACAAAACCCGGCGCCACCCCATAGGCAAGGATGCCGTCCGATGCATAGGCCCGGGCGATGGTCTTGGTCAGGGCGACCATGCCGCCTTTGGAGGCTGCGTAAGACCAGTAATCCGGGCCGTCGCCGCGGTGCGCCGCGCGGCTCGATACATTGACGATGATGCCGCCCGTGCCCGCCTCACGCCATGCATTGACAGCGCACCGGCAGAAATCGCCACAGGCAACCAGATTGACCTGCAATGTGCTTTGCCAGCTTGCGTCCCAGTCTTCGTCACTGCCGTCGACGGTGGCCGCCTGAAAAATCCCGGCGTTGTTGACGATCGCGTCAATCCTGCCTTTCCAGTCAAAAGCCTTCTGCCAAACGGTTTTGGCTTTGCCGGGAACGTTCAGGTCGCCCTGCACAATGTGACTCTTGCCGGCGTCCATGGATGCCGCTGTTTTTGCCGCCGCCATGGCATTTCCGGCAAAATGGATGACCACGCTGCCACCGGCAGCGGCGATGGCTTTGGCCGCGGCGCTGCCGATACCGCGCGAGCCGCCGGTCACCAGAACCACCTTACCGTCCAGATTGATCATGTAAGCTCCTTGTCTCACCCTCGCTCCGCGCCCGATATTGACTACAAATCCGCTTGAGGGCAACGCATTGCTATGGATGAATTGGAAAGAATGCAGTAGCGTCGCAAGAATCATCACGCAACAAACCGGAGTATCCCGTGGCAGAACCAATTACCGTACTCGTACAGGGTGCCACGTGTGTGGACGACGTACCGAACCTTCATACCATCGCCGACCGTGCGACGTTTCGGTTTGCATCGGACCGTGAAGGACTGGCGGCAAACCTGCCCGGTTCGGATGTGCTGTATGGCTGGGATTTCCGCGCCAACGACCTGGAACAGTGCTGGGACAAGGCGACGGATCTGAAATGGATTCAGTGGACCGGTGCCGGTGTGGATGCCGCCCTGTTTCCCGCCCTCAGCAGCAGCGACGTAATCCTCACCAATGCCAGAGGCGTGTTTGACCGGGCCATGGCCGAGTGGGCCCTGGGGGTCATGATCGGCCACGCCAAGGGTTTCATGCCAACCCAGGATTATCAGCGCGCCCGCGAGTGGAACTACCGCTCGTCAACACTGCTGGCGGACCAGTCCGTTCTGGTCGTGGGTGTGGGCAGCATCGGACGCGAAGCCGCCCGCGTGTGCAAGGCATTCGGGTTGCATGTATCGGGGGTGGGTCGCACGGCCCGTAGCGGTGACGACGCATTCGATGCCATCCACGCCCGGACGGATCTGGTGTCGGTTCTGCCCCATGCGGATTACGTGGTTCTGATCACACCGCTGACGGCGGAAACGAGCGGTCTGTTTGGTGCCGCCCAGTTTGCCGCCATGAAACCGTCGGCCCAGTTCATCAATATGGGGCGCGGCCAACTGGTCGACGAAACAGCCCTGATCGCGGCGCTGAATGATGGAGACATCGCCAGCGCGGCGCTTGATGTATTCTGCGAAGAACCGCTCAAACCGGAAAACCCCATATGGGATGCCGCGAATGTTTTCATTTCGCCCCACATGTCGGGTGATTTTGACGGCCATCTCGACGTGCTGGCACAGATATTCCTGGATAACTTTCAGCGCTACTGCAATGGCGAAACATTGCACAGCATTGTCGACAAACAGGCAGGGTTTGTGCCATCAGGAAGCTGATTTCAGGAGTCTGATATCAGCCTGTTGATATCAGCAATCTGACATCAGGGCTGCATACCGCGCCTCGTGCCAGGCGCTGTCACCGAAGGTGGACTCGATCATGGTCAGGCGCTTGAAATAGTGGCCGATGGAATACTCCAGTGTCATGCCAATGCCGCCGTGGAGTTGAATGCCTTCCTGACCCACGATGCGGCCGTAGGAACCGATCAGGCTTTTGGCCGCAGACACAGACCGGCGACGGGCGTCCGCATCATCATGATCGAACGCCAGCGCCGCTTCACAGGCCTTGCTTTGCGCCATCAGGCACATCATGTACATATCCACCAAGCGGTGCTGCAGGGCCTGGAATGATCCCAGCGTCTCGCCGAACTGCTTGCGGGTTTTCATATAGTCCAGCGTCAGATCATAGATCGCCCACATGATACCGGACGCCTCGGCACACAGGGCCGACGTCGCCACATCCACGGCTTCCTCGACCACATCAAACGCCGCGCCCACCGCACCGATCAAGGCATCCTCGCCCACACGAACGCCGTCATAAAAAACGTCGGCACCCCGATTACCGTCCTGCAGGGCATAAGGCACCATGGTAACACCCGCCGTATCAGCAGGCACCAGAAACAGCGACAGTCCACCCGTGTCGCGTTGCCCGCCACCGGTCCGCGCCAGCACGATCAGATCATCTGCCGTGTCCGCATGCAGCACGGCAATCTTGCAGCCGGACAGGACAAATCCGTCACCGTCCCTGGTCGCGATCACGGACACATCGTTCAGGGCGTAACCGGCGCCGCGCTCCGCACAGGCAAACGCCAGTTTGCGCAGCCCGCCGATCACTTCTTCCAGAATTTCTTTCTGCACCTCATTGCCCGCCCGGTCCAGAATGCCGCCGCCCAGCAAAACCGTGGACACATAGGGTCCGGTCAACAGGGCCCGGCCCATCTGGTCCATGATCACCATGGTATCGAAGGTGGAGCCGCCGAGCCCGCCGCTGGCATCGGATACGGGTAACGCCAGGATGCCCAGTTCGGCCAGAGTCTGCCAGTGGCTGTCCAGATACCCCGGATGGGTATCGATGATGGCCTGACGTTTTTCAAACGGCAGACTGTCGCTCAGAAACCGCGCGATAGTATCGCGAAACAGGACCTGTTCTTCGCTCAGTGAAAAATCCATGGCTTACAGCTCCAGCACCAGTTTGGCGATGATGCCCTTCTGGATTTCGTTGGATCCCGAATAGATGGCCGTCTTGCGCATGTTGAAATAGGCCCGCGTGGCATGGCCCGCATCCAGGGGTGCGCCGTTGGGTATCTGTGATGCCACGCCACCATTGTCGTCCACATCCACCACCATGTGGGCATCATGGCCCAGCGCCTCGACCATAAGCTCGTAGATACGCTGCTGAATTTCGGTGCCGCGGATTTTCAGCATGGAGGCCTCGGCCCCCATGGCATCGGCACCGCCGGGCTGGAACAGAAACCGCTGTTCGGTCAGCTCAAGTGCGCGCAGCTCCATTTCCGTCCGCGCCACTTTCGCCGCAAACACAGGGTCCTGTATCAGCGCCCGTCCACAAACCTCGGTTGTGGCGGCCAGCCGTTTGAGCCGCTTCATGGACGCCATGGAACGCGAGACCTCGGCGGTGCCAAACCGCTCCAGCCCCAGCATGTACTTGGCAATGCCCCAGCCCCGGTCATGATCACCCAGCCGGTCCGCCACGGATACTGTCCCGTCAGCAAGGTAACCCGAGTCGGCGTGCATTGCGGCATCGACCAGGCGTTGTGAAACTTCATGCCTCCCTTGGCCAGCGCATCGATATTGGGCGTCTTGATGTCGTCGGCCCCGTAGCAACTGATCCACTCCTTGCCCAGATCATCGACCATGATGAACAGGATGTTCGGCTTGTCGCCGCGAACCTCATGCGCGAACACGCCCAGCAAGGACGCAGCGACAAGGAGACACTTCAAAGGACTCATGACTCGATCTCCATTTCAATTCACTACACGGCGCATCGCGTCGGCTTTCCTCTCGTCGAGCGAGCGTGTCTTCACCTTGCCTTGTGATCTTTCGTCGTCCCTTCGATGCAGATGATCTCTTTCATGGTGTGCGCGTAGAGCCTTCCCTTGGCGTAGGTGAGAGATGACAGCGTCCACGTCTTGCCACCAGGACCGAGATCGTTCACGGCGACAAGCGCCCTGGGCGAAAGACTCTCAACGCTCGTATCGATCACGTAGACCGTTCCGGTGACAACGGGAAGGAACAGGTAGCGGCCCACGCGCGTGGGGCTGGCCGAGGAAATGTGCCCCCTTCCTGTGCCATTGTGTCCGTGGTCTCCCACGGCGAAGCCCCGGGCGTTCAGGGGATGATTCGAGGGATGTCCCTTACCCCAGAGCCGAACGTCCTGCTGACGCGATTTCTTACTCGGCATGAGCTGGGCAGGCAACTCCAGGTATTCCACCGCACCGGTCTCGACGTTCACCCGACCCAGATAGT